>NZ_JBXGGR010000085.1:0-16996 GCF_056855035.1 Suttonella sp. | reverse complement strand
GGTCAATGTTCTTGCATTTGTCATAATAAGCCAAGGCTTTTTGTCTGATTTCTAGTGAATAAGCCATTTGAAGTAGTGATTAGTGAATGGTGATGGAGATATGGGGATGATTGGTATTTTTTCAAGGTTTGTTGGTTATAATTTTCACTTCTCCGACTGCATTCTTGCTTTTCAGGATTAAATCTGAGCAATAAAAAACCCCGCAAAATTTGCGAGGTTTTCTACATATCCGCCAACTTATTTAGCGATTTCACTATCCGCTTTTTGAATAATGTCTTGGGCTTCCGTTTTTACTTCCGCAGCTGCACCTTCTGCAGCATTTGCCACCTGCTCTGCAGCGGCATCAACCGAGGCGGCACCATGCTCATGAACATGTTCGGCTGCTTTTTCCGCAGCTTCCGCAACTTTTTCAGCACTGTCTTCAGCGGCATTTTGCGTAGGGCTGCTTAATTCCGCACCTTGATTGCGGATGTTGTCCGCAGCTTCTTGAGTCGCTTTCGATACGGCACTGGCTGCATTTTCTACGGCATGTTCCCCATTTGCGGCAGCTTGGCTTGTAGCCTGTTTGACGTCTTCTGCTGCTGTTGCAGCGGCATTAGATACAGTATCTGCAGCATTCGCTGCGGCTGCTTGTGCGTCTGCTTTGAGCTCTGCCGCGCCTTGTTTGATATCTTCTGATGTTTGCGTAATGCTTTCTCTGGCAGATTCTACAGCATTTGCGGTCGCTTCTTTGGCATCATGCGCCACTTCTGCCATTTTTTCACCGGCAGCTTGAGTCGCTTCTTTAGTAGCTTGGGCAACATCGCTAGCAACTTCTTTAGTAGCTTGTGCAGCATCTGATGCAGCTTCTTTTGCTGCTTGAGCCGCTTCTCCTGCCGCTACTTTCGCATCTTGGGCAGCAGAGCTGACCGCCGCACCGGTTTGCTCGGCAGCATTAGCTGCTTTTTCTTTAGTGTCGTCGGAACAAGCGCTCAGCAGACCGGCAGATAATAATAAGGCAATCGCTAAATTTTTTGTGTTCATGGTTGGTCTCCAAAATGTAAAGTAATGAACGTAAATTATCATAGCTTGTCGCTTGATGATGTAAAGTCAAACGCCAAATTATGAATAAGACTTCATCATTTGTTTAATGACTTGCTTGCGGGAAATGGCGGATTTTGCCGCTGTTTTGCGCGTCACTGATGCGGCTTTCGCCGACTTGTTTGACTTGGTCAATGCGGATGATTTGGTAATAAGGAATAAAGGCGGTTTCCACCTGCCCGAATTCCAAGCTCAATTTTTCGGTGCGCGGATCGATAATTCTGCGGTTTTCCTCAAGAAAGGTAAAACCTTCCAAACAGATAAATCCTGACATATCCGAAGGATAGACGTGACGGACAAATAAGTCGTAATGTTTGTCATCCGTTTTGAATTGCACGCGATAAATCACGTCTGCTTTTGAATCATACATGCCAGGCCTCTAAAAATTCCGTGATATGAGTAGCGCCGTTTTCCGACAGATGCTGCAAATAAGCGCGCAATTGGGCGATTTTTTCCTCGTATTCCGCCAGCTGCAATCTTCCGCGCAAAAGTTCAAAACGCAGGTAAACGCCGTAGGTATTGAGCACATCGGTTTCGCAATAATCGCAGATTTTTTCTTTTTCGCCGTTTTGCCATAAGGTTTGCACTTGAGAACCGTCGGTATCGAGTTTTCCCGGCAAAGCGCAGAGTTTCGCCACATCGTTTAAGGAAGCACGCGTATTGGCTTGATAGCCGGACAGTACGTCCATCATATCGATATGCCGCCAATGAAAACGGCTGATGTAGTTGTTGTAGCGGAATTGATTGTCTTGCTCACCGATTTCAAAATATGCTGGCGCGCTAATGCCGTGAAATAAGGCGCGGTAATGCAAAACGGGCAAATCAAATCCGCTGCCGTTCCAGCTCACCAATGTAGGCAATGTTTTATCAATTCCGGCAAAAAAGCGGGCAATCAGGCTTTGCTCCGTTTCGTTTTCCCTCCCCAAACTCCATAATTTGACTTTATTACCGCTCAACAGCAATAAAGAAATCGCCACCACTTTATGTAGATGATGGCGGTAAAACGTGCTGCCGTTTTCCGCCAAACGCTCATTATTCATAATGGCGACAATCTCGTTTTCGCTTAAATCCTCGGGCAGCCGATGCAATAAACGATAACCGTCGCAATCAGCGACGGTTTCAATATCAAAAATCAGGACGTTATTATCTAGCATTATTTCTGCTTCCAGCCGCCGCTTTCTACCCACCAACCGCTTTCCGCTTGTTCAATCCAACGTTTGGCAAATACTTGACGGATTTGATCCGCCCAACCGGGCTGATTATTGGCTTTGGCAATCGCCGCATATAGCGCTTTGCGGTCGGCATTTTCTGCATTAACTAATTGCTGCGCTTGTCCGCGCTCGGGCATCGGCACGACAGAAGCATCACGCAAGACCACATAACCATTAGCGGCAAAACCAACGGCGCCTGAAGCATAGTAAGGACGAATTTTGCCAAATCGCGCGCTCATCCGCGATTTAATCGCAGAAATCTCGGCAGAATTGGCATTGAAGTCGATGTCTTGCGCATAGGCAGCGCGACTTGACATACTCACTACCGCTACTAATGCACGCCGCATCGGTTCATCCCAATGCCTATCATCGCTTGCTTGCGGCGGTAGCGGCGTATTTTCCGCGCCCTGCCAAATATCTTCGATGATTTGATCCGCCGCTTTTTCCGCGGCGGCCGCAGGAAAATAGATATTGACGGTAACACAAGCCGCTAATGCCAATAGCAGCACCAACCATGAACTTCTTTTCAGCGCAAGCATATTCGCCTCCGTTTATTCTTTTGCACGACCTAAATATTCGCCGCTGCGGGTATCGATTTTAATCACATCGCCGATATTCAAGAACAATGGCACACGCACCACCGCGCCGGTTTCAATCGTCGCCGGTTTACCGCCACCGCCGGAAGTATCGCCGCGCAAGCCGGGATCGGTATCAATAATTTTGCGCTCGATAAAATTCGGCGCGGTTACGCTGATGATATTGCCGTTCCATAATACGACGGTGCATTCATCTTGTTCTTTCAACCATTTTTCCACATCTTCAATCGCACTTTGCGGCGCCGGCAATTGTTCAAAAGTTTCCGCATTCATGAAATACCAATTGTCGCCGTCTTTATACAAATATTGCATATTGGTTTCCATGACGTCCGCCGCTTCAACCGTATCGCCGGACTTAAAAGTACGCTCAATCACGCGCCCTGTTTTTAAATTACGCACTTTAGTACGCGTAAAGGCCTGTCCTTTGCCCGGTTTGACGAATTCGTTTTCAACAATGCTGTAAGGATCGCCGTCCAGCATAATTTTTAATCCGCCGCGAAAATCATTTGTTGAATAATTTGCCATAAAATTTCTCACTTATTACACATTAAAACGAAAATGTATCACATCGCCTTCATTGACGTGATAATCCTTGCCTTCCAAACGCCATTTTCCTGCTTCTTTCGCGCCTTGTTCGCCGCGACAAGCAACAAAATCCTTATAAGCAATTACTTCCGCGCGAATAAATCCGCGCTCGAAATCGCTGTGAATTACGCCCGCCGCTTGCGGCGCAGTCGCGTTTTTCGGCATTGTCCAGGCACGCACTTCCTGCACGCCGGCAGTGAAATACGTTCCCAAATCCAATAATTCATACCCCGCGCGAATCACGCGATTCAAGCCCGGTTCTTCTAAACCGTACTCGCCCAATAATTCCGCCTGCTCTTCCGGCGCCAATTGGGACAATTCCGCCTCAATCGCCGCACAGACTTCCACAACCACCGCATTCGTTTGCGCCGCTTTGGCATACACCGCTTTCACATGCGAATTATCCGGCGAATTATCCTCCGCCACATTCGCCACATACATCATGGGCTTCATCGTCAGCAAGAAAAACTCGCGCGCTGCGGCTTTTTCCTCATCGCTAAGCGGATAAGTACGCGCCAACTCACCGTTTTCCAAATGCGGTAGCAATTTAGCGATAATCTCTAATTTCAGCTTGGCATCTTTATCGCCGCCCTTGGCAATACGCCCTAAGCGTTGCTGCGCCTTCTCTAAAGAAGCCATATCGGCTAAAATCAACTCCGATTCAATAACCTGAATATCATTTAAGGGATTAACTTCCCCCGCCACATGCACCACATCATCATTTTCAAAACAACGCACCACTTGGGCAATCGCATCCGTTTCGCGGATATTGGCTAAAAATTGGTTCCCCAAACCCTCGCCTTTTGAAGCGCCAGCTACCAAACCGGCAATATCCACAAATTCCATGGTTGCCGGCAAAATGCGCTGCGGATTAACAATTTCTGCCAATGCTTTCAAGCGCGGATCAGGCACATGCACAATGCCTGTATTAGGCTCAATCGTACAAAAGGGATAATTTTGCGCATCAATGCCCGCATTAGTTAAGGCATTAAATAAGGTCGATTTCCCTACATTCGGCAGACCAACAATGCCACAATTAAAACCCATGACTGCTCCTTCTCATTTTTCATTCATTTAAGCACGCAAAAAACATCAAGAGGTTTCATATGAAACCTAGGCATTTTCCGTGTGCAAAAAAAGCATGGCTTTTTCCAAGCTCTCTTTCTGACAAATTTCTATTGCCCGCAATGCCCGAGCAATGCCCGCATCAATTTTTTCGCGCCCTTCTTTGCCGGGTGCCTTTAAAACATAATGCACCACCTGCGAACGATCGCCAGGATGATCAATACCTAAGCGTAAGCGCAGGAATTCCCGAGAATCTAATGCCGCAATAATATCACGCAAACCGTTATGTCCGCCATGACCGCCGCCTTGCTTGAACTTGGCAGCGCCTTCAGGCAAATCCAACTCATCATGCACCACTAAGATTTCATCGGCGCTGATATCATAAAAATTCACCAATGCCGCTACGGATTTACCGCTTGCATTCATAAAGGTTTGCGGCATTAGTAAATGAAGCGGTTTATTCGCAAGCAAGATTTTGCAGTATTGCGCAAAGAATTTTTTTTCTTCGCGCCATTGTGCGCCTCTGGCAATCCTTGCCAGCTTTTCCAATAACCAAAAACCCGCATTATGGCGGGTTTTTTGGTACTGTTCACCTGGATTTCCCAAGCCAACAATGAGCTTAATCATGCAGACTATTCAGCGTCATCCGCCGCTGTTTCTTCAGCACTTGCACCGGATGTGCCGCCCGCAGGACGTAAAATGCTTGCAATCACTAATTGCGACAATTCTTCTTCGCTCAATTCGCCTGCAACGCGCACGCCTTCAGGGAATTTAATATCTTTTGCGGTAATCGATTCGCCGACTTCTAAATTGCCCACATCCACCTCGATGTATTCAGGCAAATGACGCGGACGGCAAACAACGTCCAAGCTGGTTAATACGCGGGACAATACGCCGCCGGCAACTACGCCAGGAATTTTTTCGTCATTGATGAAATGCAATGCCACGCTTGCATGCAATTCTTGACCGCGCACGATGCGTTGAAAGTCAAAATGTTGGAACAAAGGCTTGTAAACGTGGTGCTGCACATCGCGCACTAAGATTTCTTGATCTTCTTCGCCTTCAATTTTCAAATTAATGATTTGAGAGAAAAAGCTGTCGTGCTTAGCGTTTTTTTGCAATTCGTCTTGCTTGATAGCAATGCTTTTCGGATCGGCATTACCTCCATAAACAATAGCAGGAACCCAACCCTCGCGACGCAGGCGGCGGCTCGCACCTTTCCCTTCATCTGTACGCACAACAGCATGTAGCGTATAGCGATATTCTTGATTTGACATTAAATATACTCCAAGTTTAAAAAAGGGTACTTGCGACCAGTACCCTATGAAATTCGCTATTTATAGACTAATCGATAAATAGCGAAGAAATCGATTCTTCAACATGTACGCGGCGAATGCTTTCCGCTACCAATCCCGCAATAGACAATACGCGGATTTTTTTACATTCCTTGGCATCTTCGCGCAAAGGAATGGAATCTGCCACGACTAATTCATCCAAGCCGGAATTATTAATATTGCTGACCGCATTGCCCGATAAAACGGCATGCGTGCAATAAGCAACCACGCTGCGTGCGCCGCGTTCTTTTAAAGCGGTCGCGCTGTTAGACAATGTGCCTGCAGTATCCACCATATCATCAACGATAATGCAATCGCAGCCGGTAATATCGTCGCCGATAATGTTCATAATTTCCGATTCGTTCGGACGCGGACGACGCTTATCGACAATCGCCAATTTTGTGCCCACGCGTTTGGCAATCGCCCGTGCACGCACTACGCCACCGATATCGGGCGACACGACTACAGGGGATTTGAAATCCTGCGATAAAATATCGTTCAGAATAATCGGCGTTGCATAAATATTATCAACAGGGAAATCAAAGAAGCCTTGAATTTGATCGGCATGCAGGTCGAGCGTCATCACGCGGTCAATCCCGACACTGGCAATCATATTGGCAATAACTTTGGCAGAAATCGGCACGCGTGCAGAACGCGGACGGCGGTCTTGGCGCGAATAACCGAAATACGGCATAACGGCTGTGATACGGTTTGCTGAAGAGCGGCGCAGAGCATCGCTTAAAATGAGCAGCTCCATGACACTATCGTTAGTCGGATGGCAAGTCGGCTGAATGATAAAGACGTCTTTCCCGCGGACGTTTTCACGGATCTCGACTTGAATTTCACCATCTGAAAATTTACTGACGCTGGCATTGCCTAATGGCAAACCAAGGTGCTGAACAATTTGACGAGCTAATTGTGGATTAGCATTGCCCGTAAAAACGGTCATACTGCCTCTTGACACGGCAACCACCCATTTTTGATGATGACTAGGAAATTGGCTGGGGCGGCAGGATTCGAACCTACGCATGCCAGGATCAAAACCTGGTGCCTTACCGCTTGGCGACGCCCCAATTAATCTTTTTTTGAGACTCTCGAGCAATTCGAGAGAGCGCCATTATACGAACTTTTTCCTCGGGCGCAAGTTTTTTGCAAACTTTTTTCTCCCTTTTGTCGAGGCAAGAATTTTAAACCTTAAAATACAGCCACATGATTGACTAAGATGCGCAGATAATAATCTTTTTGTCGCATGGTCAGGCGGCGATAATATTGTCCCTGCCATTGATCGACTTCGATTTGCCAGCCGTCCGCGGTAAATTTCGCTTTATCTTGCGGCGCAAACAGCCATTCGCGCAATCTTTCCACAGGAATGGGCAGTCCGAATTCTTGGGCTAATTGCGCATGGCTGATTTCTCTTTCTCCGGAACGGTCGTGCAGGCGGATGCTTTGCGCTTGGTAGGTAATTTTTAATGCTTCCTGTCCTGTCGGATCGTATAAAGAGAGTTCGTCAATCGGCGCTTTATGCAGCCAATGCAAACTGGCGCTGAATGCCTCTTCTTTGCAGCCGCGATATTCGTCGCAGCGCGGGAAACGCAGCGCCACTTTGCCGTCAGCGGCAAAATTGCCGATTTTAAACGCGGATTGCGTGAATGTTTTTTCTTCAAATCCGCTGCTACAGCCTTGCAATACGGCTAGCGCCAAACAGCTTATCAGGCAATAATGCTTAATGTTCATCGGCTAGTCCTAAACGTTGTCCTATTTCGATTAGATGGGGATTATTGGGCTGTCCCCGCATTTCGTTTTGATACACTTCTCTTGCCAAGTCTTTTTTATCGTTTGCCGCCAGAATTTCCACATAATGCGCGGCAATTTCGTTTTTCCGATAAGCGGCATAGGCGCGCTGCGACCATTTCAAGGCTTCTTGACTTTTGCCTTGTCGATACAAAAGCCAGGCATAGCTGTCTTGAATCGCCGGAGAATCGGGGTATTGGGCAATCGCTTTTTCTATCATGACCGCCGCTTCCTGCCGACGCTCGGTTTGCGTGAGCAAGAGGTAGCCGTAGGCATTTAAGGCATCGATATTCGCCGCATCAAGGGCTAAGATTTCCTGATAGGCACTTTCTGCCGCCGCCGCATCACCGCTCATGCTGAGATGCTCGGCTTGGGCATAAAGCAAATCGATTTGCGTGGGATAATCTTGCAGGGCGGCGTGTAAAATGGCTTCCGCTTCCGCAAATTTCTTCGCTTGGTCTAATTGTGTGATTTCAACCAAATACATTTCCAGTGCATAGTCCGAAAATTCCTTGCGCATTTCCGCAAAGGCTTGCTGCGCCTGCGCAATCCGTTTTTCTTCAAACAGCATTAAAGATTGCTGCTGTCTTGCCAACATATATAGTCGCGAATCCGCGGGGATGCTTTGCAGCCATGTGCGTGCCGCGTCATTTTTACCGGCGGCGATGGCAGCCTGCCCCATTTGAAAGGCGAATTGGCCGTCTTCGATAATGTCGTGCTCGAGCAAATAGCGGTAGGATTTTTCCGCCATCGCATAATTTTTGCTATTGGCGTACAGCCAAGCAATAAGTTCTTGAATACGCGGTTCGCCGGGGGCGTTTTTATCCCAACGCCGCGCCAATTCCAGCGCATCTTCCCATTGGTAATGTTCCACCAGCATATCGATTTCTGTGGATAACAAACTGCTGTCTTCAGGATAGCGTTTGCGCAGATTCGCCATCATATGCCGCGCTTCTTTCAATGCACCAATGCTGGACAAGGCTTTCGCCTGCATGATTTCCAGTTGCCGCCACTGCTTGTCAATCATTAAGGCATGATTAAAGGCGTCTATCGCCAAATCGATTTGTCCCTGCTCGCTGGCGTGGAGGCCAAGGTAATAATATAAGAAGGGATTATCGGGAAAGGCTTTGCTCAAGCGCTGCAATATCGAAACGCGGTTATTGCCGTCATTCAAATAACTCAGCAGGCGACTGATTTGGGCGATGTTCTGCGGTCCGGCATCGGTTGATAAGACCGCCAGCATTTCCGCATAGGCACTTTCCACGTCGTTTTTCATCAGCAGGGCGCGCATCAATGCCAGATGCGCCTCGCTGTCTTGCGGATAGGCGGCAACCCAATGTCGGGCGATTTCCGCCGCGCGTTCTATATATAAGGCGCTGATTGCCAAATCGTAGGTGTAATTAAAGGCTTCATATTGTTTGCTTTGCTCAGCGACATCGGCAATCGAACGGATAGCATCTTGGTAGTCGTCGGCTTGTTTGGCAAAATTTGAGGTCAGCGCGTTAAACAGCCAATGCGAGGAACTTTGCCAAGCAGGCGGCTGCGGTATTTTTTCGGCATTTTGAGATGTTAGCGTATTGGCATATAATGAGCCGCTTAATAAGAGCGCGCTATACGCGGCACGTTTTAGAAAAAACAAACTGTCTCCAAATCGTTGAGCAAACGAGAAAGCATAAATCATACGCTATCATGAGCCATTTCGCATTACCAACCGCTGGTTTTGAAGCACCACATATCGCCAGTTTCGGCTTAAATCATCAAACTGCCAATATGGCAGTGCGCGAACAGCTTGCCTTTTCGCCGCAGCAGGCGGCGGAAATTCTCGCGCAAATGCGTCATGATTTTCCGCAGACGGAAATCGCCCTGCTTGCCACCTGCAACCGCACGGAATGGTATTTGTGCAGCAGCGAACATCTGCCCAATATCGGACAATGGCTGGTCAGCCAAGGCTATCTTCAGGCGGAACAAGTACAGAGCAACACCTTTCACTATCAAGACCGCCATGCGGTGCGACATCTGTATCGCGTCGCCTGCGGCTTGGACTCTTTGATTTTAGGCGAGCCGCAAATTCTCGGACAACTCAAATCCGCCTACCGCCTCGCAAAAGCACAAGGCACCTTAGGCTCGGCGCTGGAACGTTTGTTCCAGCAAAGTTTTGCCGTTGCCAAGCAAATCCGCCACAGCACCGCCATCGGCGAAAACCCCGTTTCCGTTGCTTATGCTGGTGTCAAACTCACGCATCAATTCTTTGACGACCATCCGCAGCGCTGCGCGCTGATTATCGGCGCCGGCGAAACAGGACAATTAGTGGCGCGCTATCTGCGCGATTTAAACCTCAAACGGATTATTATCGCCAACCGTACCCTAAGCAACGCCCAGAGCTTGGCGGAAGAAGTGGGCGGCTATGCCATCAGTTTGGCGCAAATCAGCGAACATCTGCATGAAGCGGATATGATTTTCGGCGCGGCGCAAATGGACGAACTGATACTGAATAATGCCCATCTTCAGCAATCTCTGAAAAAACGCCGCCATGCCTTTCAGGTATTGGTAGATTTGTCCCTGCCGCGCATTTTCGACAATGACATCGAGCAATTGGAAAACGCCTTTTTATACGGCATCGACGATTTAGAGCAAATTATTGACGTCAATCGCGAAAACCGCCAAAAAGCGGCGCGACAGGCAGAAGTCATGATTAATCTGCACAGCGACGACTTTATCGGCTGGCTGAATTCCAAGCCGCAGCAACTGCTTATCCGCCAAATCCGCCAGCAAGCCGATGCCTACCGCCAAGAATTGCTCGGCGAAGCCTACCGCCGCCTTGCTTTGGGCGAAGATCCCGCGCTCATCATTGAACAAATGAGCTACAAACTGACCAATAAGCTCCTTCATTCCCCCAGTGCGATGATTCACGCTATACCGCCCAATCACAAAGAATGGCTGGCAATCATGGCAGATACCTTTGACAAAGAAAGAAATAATCACTAATGCATCCATCTATCCGCACCCGCTTAAGCGAAATCCAAGAACGCTATGAAGAACTTAACGCCCTGCTTGCCGATGAGCAAACCGTTGCCAATCCTGATTTATTGCGCAAATACAGCCAAGAGCATGCGCAAATCTCGCCCATTGTGGAAACACTCGGCGAACTACAAGCCCTAGAAGCCGAAAAAAACGATTTGGCAGAACTCGCTGGCGATGCGGAAATGCGCGACTATGTGCGCGAAGAAATCCCGAAAAACACCGCCGCCATCGAAGCATGCGAACACCGTCTTGAACGCCTCATGATTCCGCAAGACCCCTTGGATAGCGCGGACGTCTTCCTTGAAATCCGTGCCGGCACAGGCGGCGACGAAGCTGCTATCTTTGCCGGCGATTTATTTCGCATGTATTCCAAATTTGCCGAACTGCAAGGCTGGCGCGTGGAAATTCTCTCTGAAAATGCCGGCGAACACGGCGGTTATAAAGAAATCATCTGCCGCATCAGCGGCGAACGCGTCTATTCCACCTTAAAATACGAATCCGGCGCACATCGCGTGCAACGCGTTCCCGAAACCGAGTCCAGCGGACGCATTCACACCTCCGCTGCCACCGTCGCCATACTGCCGGAAAGCGAAGAAATCGCCGATATCGACATCAACCTGGCGGATCTGCGCATCGACACCTACCGCTCAAGCGGCGCCGGCGGACAGCACGTCAATAAAACCGACTCCGCCATCCGCATCACCCATATTCCCAGCGGTCTTGTGGTCGAATGCCAAGAAGAACGCTCGCAGCACAAAAACCGCGCCAAAGCCATGCGCCTGCTGCAAGCCCGCCTGCTCGACGCCGAACGCCAAGCCGCCCAATCGCAGCAAGCGGCGGAGCGCAAAAGCCTTGTCGGTTCGGGCGATCGCAGCGAACGCATCCGCACTTACAACTACCCACAAAGCCGCGTAACCGATCACCGCATCAACCTCACGCTCTACAGTTTGGCGGAAATTATGGAAGGCGCCTTGCAGCAAATCACGCAGCCTCTACAACAAGAACAAGAAACCCAAGCCCTACTCGCCCTACAAAGCGAAACACGCTGATGCAGCCGCTAGAATGGCGGAAAAGCAATCTGCACCGCCTCAATACGGATAACCCTGATTATGAACTCAGCCTTCTGCTGGAACACATCACAGGCTTGAACAATGCCCAGCAGCGCATCAGCAGTCGTCCGCTCAGCAACGAAGAATTGCAGCGTTTAGAAATATACCTTCTGCGCCGCATCGCTGGCGAACCTATGGCGTACATTCTCGGCACACAAGCCTTCTACGACATCGAACTGCGCGTCAATCCGCACACCCTGATTCCGCGCCCCGACACCGAAATACTCGTCGAAGCCGCCTTAGAAAAAATTCCTCGCGACGCCGCATGGCAGATTGCCGACCTCGGCACCGGCAGCGGTGCTATCGCCATCAGCATTGCCAAACACCGCCCGCACTGCCGCCTCATTGCCGTTGATAACAGCATCGCCGCGCTGCAAACCGCCGCCGAAAACGCCCTGCTCAATAAGGTAGATAACATGCAATTTATCTGTGCAAACTGGCTGGACTGCTTTGCCGCGCAATCCTTCACAGTCATTCTCAGCAATCCGCCCTATATCGCGGCAAACGACTCGCATTTGTCCGCATTGCAATATGAACCGCAAAGCGCACTTATCGCCGCCAATCAAGGACTGGCGGATTTGCAGCACATCATTCAAGACGCCGAACAAAAATTGGAAAGGCAAGGCTATTTGATTGTAGAACACGGCTGGCAGCAAGCCGCCGCCTTACAGACATTCGCCGCCCAAAGCGGCAAATGGCAAGACATCCATAGCCGCAAAGACTACGGCGGCAATGAACGCATCACATTGATGCAGAAATCCTAAACAAAGCGCGGCACGCCGCGCCTAATCAGCACAGCGACATGTGCCGCCTCTCATAGCAGCACGAGAATTTATTGATGCCGGATTTTCCACACGCGATGAATGCGCGGATTGCGCTCAAAGTCCTTATCGATGGTCGCAGCACTAATTTCCTTAAGCTGAAATGCCGCCAATGCCGCCTCATCTAATTTAAAACCGCGGTAATTATTGGAAAAATACAAAACCCCGTCTTTAGCCAGACGTCGCATGGCTAATTCAATCAATGCCACATGATGTTTCTGCACATCAAATAGGCGGTTTTCTTTTTTGGTATTAGAAAAGGTCGGCGGATCGCAGAAGATAAGATCGTATTGGTCCTGCCCTTTTTCCAACCATTCCATCACATCGGCTTTAACCAAGCGATGCTCGGAACCTAAAGCATTCAAATGAAAATTATCCTGCGCCCAATCCAGATATTTACCCGACAAATCAACGCTGGTGCTATATCGCGCACCGCCTAATGCCGCATGCACGCTGGCGGAAGCGGTATAGCAAAACAGATTCAAAAAACGCTTTCCCTGCGCTTCTTTTGCCAGCATCAAGCGCATGGGGCGATGGTCTAAAAACAAACCCACATCCAAATAATCGCGCAAATTCACGAGAAAATTCGCCCGCCCTTCCTGCATCATCAACCGCTGCTCGCTATCGCCTAATTTTTCGTACTGCTTATTGCCCGATTGCCGTTCCCGCGTTTTTAAAACGATATTTTCCGGCGCAACACCGCTGGCGACAGGCAGAGCTTGCAAGACATCAAATAAACGCTGCTGCGCTTTTTCCTTGGGAATCTCTTTAGGCGCGGCATATTCCTGCACCAGCAAATGCTCGCCGTAAATATCTATCGCAAAGGCATATTCAGGCAAATCTTTATCATAAATGCGGTAAGCATTTGTCGGCACATTCGCCGCCCATTTTTTTAATTTGCCGAGATTTTTTTGCAGGCGGTTGGCAAACATTTGCGCCGTCTCCGACAAAGCGCTCGGTGCGTCTTCCAACACCGCTTCCCGTATATCTTGGGCATCTTCGGGCTGCTGCGCACGCCCATAAAGCAGAATCTTACCCTCCAAAGCGCCGTTAAAAATTTGATACTGCCGCTGCGCACGCAGTTTCAAACGCTTCAGCAAGGCTTCATTGGAAGCGATTAAAGTCATTGTCCAATCATCGGGAAAGGTTTTAAAAGCCTGTCCGATATGCGTATACAGCGGCACCAAATCCGTAATCTCACCCAAACGTTCGCCATAAGGCGGATTGGAAACGATAAACCCTGCTTCGCCATAGGCTTTTTCAAAGCGAAAACGCTCCACAGCACGCGTTTCAAAATGAATATATTTTGCCAAACCTGCCGACTCGGCATTCTTCCTTGCAGCCGCCAAGACTTGCGCATCGCTATCAAAACCGTAAAATTTATAGGAAAAATGTTTCAGCCCTTCTTCCGCCCGCGCCTGTGCTTCGCCGAGCAACTGCCGCCAATGACTGGGACGATGCTGCTGCCATTGTTCAAATCCGAATTTTTGACGTTTTAAGGCCGGCGCAATATCCGCCGCCATCATCAAGGCTTCTAGCAATAAAGTACCTGCACCGCACATAGGATCAATCAAAGTCTTTTTCGCCTGTGCCTGCTCATGCCATTTGCCGCGATACAGCATTGCTGCCGCTAAAGTCTCGCGAATGGGTGCTTTCCCCTGCCATTGACGATAACCGCGCTCATGCAATGCGCCGCCGGAAATATCCAAAGCCAGCGTTACTCTTCCACGTTGCAGATGGGCATCAATCCGAATATCGGGGTTGTCCGTATCGACATCGGGACGGCGTTTATAATATTCCCGCAATCTATCCACCACCGCATCTTTAACCTTTAAAGCGCCGAATTGCGTATTGCGAATCCCCTGCCCCGTGCCTGAAAAACGAATCGCAAAACGCGTATCTGCCGACAAATGTTCCGTCCAATCGATTGTATAAGCCCCTGCGTACAAATCCTCGGGCGAAGCCATGTCATATTCCGTTAAGACCAACAGCACGCGGCTTGCCACTCTTGACCACAAACACAAACGATATGCCGTTAGCTCATCGCCCTCGCCCGAAACCACCGACACGCCGATTTTACTATTTTGCAAACCCAGCATATCCGCCTCCGCTTGCAACACCTGTTCTGTCCCCTTTGCACAAGGAAGAATAATCTTATACATGCTTTTCCTAAATATAATGATATTTGCTTGAACGCAAAGCCCAGTATAATACCGCAATCTCAGGAAAAACTTTATCCTCTATAGTCGGAGAAGTAAAAAAGTAGTACAAGGCGGCGAGCCGCAGACAGTACAAGAGCGTACGGCAAGGCGAGCCAACGCTGTAATACTTTTTCAATTCTTCGACTATATGGAAAATCTCATATTCAAGCTCCGGATAAAATCGAACAGCTTTTTATCTAAGAAATTTGTTCCACATAGGGAAATAAAAACTCAGTTTCATGTGAAACGCGTCAAATCTCCTCAAACAACTTTACTCACTCTTGAGTTGTCAAACCAAGCTGTTAAAGTCGAAGAATTGAAAAAATATTACCGCGTTGCCTCGCCTTGCCCTACACTAAATACGATGCTCCATACACTTTGTACTGGCCGCTGCTTCCGTTTTCGCCCCAACTTTTCACATTTCTCGGATATAGATAAAAACACTCGATAAAATCTCAATCCATTCTTTTTCTTGACCTAATCCTTTTCTTACGTATAATGCGCCATTCTTCCATCGCCCGCGATCCCCAAAGCGACGTGCTTTACTTCTGATTGTTGCCGATGATTCCGCTGCCTTGCAGCCTATGGCAACACCATCTCGTTATTTCAATATTTTCCGCCCTTGGCGGCGTATGGCTTTGCTTCTTTTTCAAAGAGATATAAATGACAACTTTTTCCGATTTAGGACTTCCCGATTTCTTCGTAGCTACCCTCAGACACAGCGGCTACGAACAACCCACCCCTATCCAAGCGCAAGCGATTCCTTTGGCACTTGCCGGCAAAGATTTGCTCTTATCCGCGCAGACCGGTTCGGGCAAAACGGCGGCATTTGTGCTGCCGCTATTGGCAAAATTATCCAAGCGGCCTTCCAAAATCAAAAAACCGCGCGCCCTTATCATCACGCCGACCCGCGAACTTGCCCAGCAAGTGCAAGACAGTTTGCGCAAATACAGCCGCGGTATGGATTGGCTGTTTTCCATTCCCCTGCTTGGCGGCGCGCCCTACGGCGGACAAATTCGCGCGCTGAAAAAAGGCGTTTCCGTCGTCGTCGCCACTCCTGGACGCCTGCTTGATCATCTGCGCGAAGGCACTTTAGATCTCTCCAAATTGCAATACCTTGTCATTGATGAAGCCGACCGCATGTTAGACATGGGCTTTTCAGACGATATTGCCGCAATCATCGATGCCTGCCCGCTGGAAAGACAAACCATCATGAGTTCCGCCACATGGGACAGCGCGGTAGGCAAAATCGCCGCCGGCTTCACTTACCAAGCGGAAAAAATCGTGATTGCCCCGCAGCATCAGCACATTGAAGAAAGCATTTATTTCAGCGACGACCAGCAGCATAAAAACGCCCTGCTCGACCGCCTCTTAAGCAGTGAAAACATCAAACAGGCGATTGTTTTTGCCGCCACCAAGAAAAGCAGCGAAGAAATTGCGGCCATGCTGCATGAGCAAGGACATCGCGCGCGTTTCTTACACGGCGATTTACCGCAGCAAAAACGCAATCGCATCGTTGAAGATTTGCGTAAGGGCAAAACCGATATTCTCGTAGCGACCGACGTTGCCGCCAGAGGTATCGACATTCCGGCTATCAGCCACGTTATCAACTATGATTTGCCGCGCCAAAGCGAAGACTATGTGCACCGCATCGGACGCAGCGGACGCGCAGGACGCACAGGAACGGCAATGTCATTGGTCAGCCTCAGCGATCGCGCCGTACTGGCGCAATTGCAGCGCTATCTCAAACGAGATTTAAGCGTTGAAGTATTGGAAGGATTAGAGCCGAAAAAAGTCGCGCCTATCAAAAAAGAGAAAGCGGCGGGCAAAAATGCGTGTGGTAAATTCTTTAAAGGCAAGCAGGCCAAGCCCTTTAGCAAAAACAAATCTTCGGCTAAAAGCGAAAACTATAAATCCTCAGCACCCAAGCGTAATGCCAAACCAGGCGTCAAATTAGGCGCGGTGAAAAGCAAACGCACGCACGCAAGCCGCTAAAAACCAATCGGAGCAATCTTCAAAAATAAGATTGCTCCGATATTACTTTAACCTGAGTTCGGGATAAGCACCCCACTAAAAAATAAAGAGCAATTGTGATAATCTACTGTTTTGACGAAACAAACCATCACAAAAGCCCTTTAACATGGAATATCTTACAACACTTTTCTGCCAAGTAGATGATTTT
>NZ_JBXGGR010000076.1:0-24364 GCF_056855035.1 Suttonella sp. | reverse complement strand
GGTCAATGTTCTTGCATTTGTCATAATAAGCCAAGGCTTTTTGTCTGATTTCTAGTGAATAAGCCATTTGAAGTAGTGATTAGTGAATGGTGATGGAGATATGGGGATGATTGGTATTTTTTCAAGGTTTGTTGGTTATACTTTCCAGTCTCTAAAATATAATCGAAGAAGTGAAAAAGTAGTACAAGGTGGGAGCCGCAGACAACATAAGAAAGTACGACAAGGTGAGCCAACGCCGTAATACTTTTTCAATCATTCGACTATAGCCTTAAATTTAAGTATTTCAAATGCCTTCATTTGCCAGTGCCTGAGCATCCAACTCGCGCAATTTGGCTAATTTTTCTTTGAGTTTGATTTCAAAACCGCGTTCATTGGGTTGGTAAAAAGAGATATTCTCCATGCCTTCCGGCAAATAGCGCTGTCCCGCGCTATAAGCAAAAGCTTCGTCATGCGAATAGCGATAGCCGCGATGATGTCCTTCGGTCTTGTGTAAGGCGGTGGGCGCATTGGTCAGATGTTTCGGCACCGAGACACTAGGATGATTGCGCACGTATTGAAATGCCGCCTGCATTGCCAGATAAGCGGCATTGCTTTTCGGAGCAAGGGCAAGATAGGTAATACATTGTGCAATCGCGAGATAGCCTTCGGGTGCGCCAAGCCTTTCATAGCTTTGATAGGTATTGAGCGCAACCCCCAAGGCTTGCGGATCGGCATTACCGATATCTTCGCTTGCTACGCAAAGCATACGGCGGCAAATCACTAAAGGATCTGCGCCGCTGTCCACCATACGTGCAAACCAATACATCGCGCCGTCCGGACTACTGCCGCGTAAGGATTTATGGAATGCGGACAGCAATTCATAGAACCAATCGCCCTGCTTATCAAAGGCTTTCGGCTGATCTGCCATAGCCTGTTCCAAGGCGGCATCGACATCAAATCCCTGCGCAAGCAGCAGCAGCCATTCTTCTAAACAAGCCAAGGCTTTGCGCGCATCGCCTGCGGCATGATAAGCGATGATACTTAAGGCAGGCGCATCCCTCAATTCCTTTTTACCGAGTTTTTCCAAAGCCTTATTCAGCGTTTGCTGCAAGGCTTCTTCATCTAGGGCTTGCAGGTGCAAAACCCGCAAACGCGAGAGTAAGGCATTGTTAAGCGAAAATGCCGGATTTTCGGTCGTCGCGCCAATCAATATCAATGTGCCGTCTTCAACATAGGGCAAAAAAGCATCTTGCTGCGCCTTATTAAAGCGGTGGATTTCATCAATAAATAAAATGGTGCGTCTGCCGAGACGGCGATTGGCTTGCGCCTGCGCCACCGCTTCGCGCACTTCTTTCACGCCTGAAAAGACTGCCGACAAACGGATAAAAGCGGCATCGAAGGTATCGGCAAGCAGCAAGGCTAAAGTGGTTTTACCGCAACCCGGCGGCCCCCACAACAGCATAGAGAAAGGTTTATTTTGCTCAATCGCAGCTGTCAGCGGACTACCGATACTTAAGATATGCTGTTGTCCGACATAGTCGGCTAATGTTTTAGGGCGCAGACGCTCCGCTAAGGGCGCGCTGACGCCGGCGGCAAATAAGGAATCTTGCATTATTCGCCGATGACATCTACTCCCGCCGGCGGAGTGAATTCAAATTGACCGGCGGCAATCCCGACATTGCGCTGCAATTGACTAAATTCGATTACGGTTTGCTGACCACGCCCCGCATCCACCGCCAAAGCGACTAGCTGATTGTTTTTCATCACGACCCAGACCGCATCATAGCCGTCTTGCTCGCTTAAAGGGGTGAGGCGGTAACTTTGTCCGTCTTTTGCCAAAGCCTGCAAGGCGACCGGCAATTGCGGCTGCACCACTGCATTAATGGCAAAGAGTTCCTGAATTTCGCGTGTGCCGCTTAAGATATCCATCGCCACATCGCCGACCAACTCATCGCGACCGCGCACGGAAATTTGTTCCAAATCTATATCATATTGCCAGACTTTGCTACCGTTGCTGATGATTTTCTGCGCATTGGCGCCTTGATAATCCCAGTAAAATTTGCCCGGTTTGCTAATCCACATTTTGCCTTGGCTTTTTTCAAGCCCGCGTTGTCCGTGTACGGTTTGGGTAAAATTGCCCTGCAAATCTTGAGTGCCGGCAAAATATTGCACAAAGGCACTCACGTCTGCGGATGCGGCGGCATTTACAGTTTGGCTTGTCGCGCTTTCCTGCGGATTGATATTAAACAATTGCGCATGCGTGATAATAGATGTTGCCGCTAAGATGCCAACCAGTAATAATTTTTTCATGAGTATTCCTCTAGTAAACGCTTTATGCTGACACAGCCCTGCTATCTGCGCCATGAACAGCATGTGCCATTTTAGTAATCCTGCTGTCCGCCGCCGATAAGCTTGCGCGAACCGTTATTATTCGCCATGCTCAATAAACCGGCGACTTCCATCGCCTCGATAATTCTTGCGGCGCGGTTATAGCCGATTTGCAGACGGCGTTGCAGATAAGAGATGCTGGTTTTGCCGCTTTCCAAAACGATTTGGCAGGCTTCATCATATAAAGGGTCTTGCTCTGGATCATCGCTTTTCTCTTGCGCACCGAATGCGCCCAATGATGAAGCCGGCACAGGATTGGTAATGCTTTCTTCGTATTGCGGCTTGCCTTGGGTTTTTAAATAGGCGGTCAGAGCATCGACTTCGCCGTCTTCAATAAAAGCACCGTGCACGCGCAAAGGCGCAGAACTGCCCGGCGGCACATACAGACCGTCGCCGTGTCCCAGCAAGGTTTCCGCTCCCTGACCGTCAATAATGGTACGCGAGTCGATTTTAGACGAGACTTGGAAAGCCAGACGCGTCGGCACATTCGCCTTAATCAAGCCCGTAATCACATCCACGGAAGGACGCTGCGTCGCCAAGACTAAATGAATCCCCGCCGCCCGCGCTTTCTGCGCAATCCGCGCAATCAATTCTTCCACTTTTTTACCGACTGCCATCATCATATCGGCAAGCTCGTCAATCACAATCACGATATAAGGCAGGGGCTCGATTTGCGGCGGCTGATTCGCTAAGCCCAAATGGTCTTCCGCCCGCCACAGCGGATCGTCAATGCGCTCTCCTCGAGCTTGTTTGTCGCGAATCATATCGTTGAAACCGATGATATTACGTACTTTAAATGCCGACATCAGCAGATAACGGCGTTCCATTTCCGCCACCGCCCAGCGCAGGGCATTTTCGGCATCATTCATATCGGTAACCACCGGCGTGAGCAAATGCGGAATATCTTCATACATGCTCATTTCCAGCATTTTGGGATCGATCAAAATCAGCTTTAATTCATCAGGTGTGGCTTTGAACAGCATGCTTGCCAGCATCACGTTAATCGCCACCGATTTGCCGGAACCCGTCGTACCGGCGACCAATAAATGCGGCATCTTCGCCAAATCCGCCACTTTCGGCGCACCGGCAATATCCGAGCCCAAAACCACCGTCAGCGGCGAACGTTCTTTTTGATAAATCGCCGATTCCAAAATATCGCGCAGATGCACGACTTCGCGCTGCTTGTTCGGAATTTCCAAGCCCACATAAGGCTTACCGGGAATGACTTCCACCACTCGCACGCTAGGCACCGACAAACTACGAGCCAAATCTTTGTCTAAATTAGAAATTTGATTTACCTTGATGCCCGGCGCCAATTCCAATTCCAAACGCGTGACTACCGGCCCGACATCGACCCCGACCACACGCACATCCAGTTTGTAATTCTGCAAAGCGCTTTCCACCAAAGGCGCGAGCAGGCGGAATTGGCTGGCACTGTCCGGCGTCCGCTTAGGCGGGCTGACTTTCAGCAATGCCAGACTGGGCAGACGATAATCGTCGCCCTTGGCTTGAGATTGGAAATTCGGCGCCAGCGCAGAAGCGCGAATCCGCAACACACCGCCCTCCGCCGCTTTGCTTTCCTCTTTTGCAGGACTTGCCACGACAGCCACTTCCGCCGCAGGCGTTTCAGCTTTGCCATCAATATCGAAGAAATCGTCGTCATCCTCAAATGTGCTGGAAATATCTTCATCGATTACAGGTGCTTTCTCTTCTTGAAAGGCATCATAGGCAGCAAAGGGATTAGGCGCTGCGGCATGCGGATTGATAATCGGTGCAGCTTTAGGCGTTTCAGGCGGCGTATGCGCCGGCACCGACGCAACTTCTTCTACTCTTGTTTCTTCACCGCTGCTTTGCACATCCGAGACAAGCGGCTGTTTTTTATAATCCGCCCAATTCAGACTCAAACTCGGCTCATGACGGTGCAAAGGCGATTCAATATTCTCGATTATGACGGAATTATTCTCGACCATCTCTGCCGGCGGCGTATTGCGCTGCTCCGACAATAAAGCCAAACGTTCTGCCAAAGTCATTTCCTGCACTTCTTCAGCAGGCAAAGGCGCAGGAATTACCTTAAGCGCAATATCGCCGGGCGGCACAATGCTCGGCTGCGTTTGCAGGCGCGAAGAAATCGTTTCGCGCTGCGCTTGGGATTGTTCGGGATTCGGCGTCGGCTGCTCACGTTCTTGCTGATGCTCCGCCTTGGTCGCGATTGCCGCCTGCAAGAGTTTGGCAGGAAAATAGCCAATCGCAGCCAGTATCGACAGCCAGCGAAGATTGAAAATCAGGGTCAATGCCACTAAAAAAATCAGGGTGTACATCAACATCAGCAGGAAAATCGGCATCATTTTCAGCAATTCGCCCGACATTTTCTGCCCTAAGATGCCGCCGCCGGTAATCGCCACGCTATTGATGGCGCTCTGCCAATGAAAGGTCAGCATGCCGCTTAAGCTCAATACCGCGCCGACCAAACCGATCGATTTCCACAATACGACTTCCCCGCCGCCGACCTCGTCTTTAGCCGATGCCCAAGCCGTCGCCAGCAAGCCCAGCGGCAATAAATAAGCCGCATAGCCGAGAAAAGACAGCAAGACATCGGCGCTATAAGCCCCTATTTTACCGAAAAAATGCCGCACTTCAGGATTGGTGCCCGAATGCGTCCAGCCCGGATCGCCGGCATGATAACCGAGCAGAATTAGGAAAATAAGCACCGCCAGCGGCACTAAAATCAAAAACCAAGGATCGGTAAAACCACGATACAGTATGGAATGAAATTTCGGACGATAAGTTGACGTTGCTTCTTCTTGCATAATCGATGTGGCTAGTGTTAAAAAAACTTATTGTAACAGATTGAAGGCTAATCTTTGCGCGCAATCACAATGGCGCGCTGCGGCGGCGGTTCGTTAAGCCCCTGCTCTGCCGCTTCTTGCAAAAATTCGTTTAAAGAATAGCTCGTCATAAATGCGGTACGCCTTTGTTCGGCAGCGGTGGTCGGCACAGGCTGACTGCTATACTCGATTGTAAAGCCCAAGCGGACTAACCAACGCTCAAGCGCGGCAACGCTGGGCAAAAACCAGACATTATGCATGCCTGCATAACGCCCTGCGGGCATATAGACGGTTTGACTGTCGCCCTCAACCACCAAGGTTTCAAAGACCAATTGTCCGCCGCGGTTCAGGGTATCGCGCAATTGCCCGATAAAGGCGATCGGGTCGCGGCGATGGTATAAAACGCCCATGCACAAAGTGCAATCAAAGCCGCTTAAGGGCGCTTCGTTTAAGGTCAGCGGCAAAAAGGCGGCGCGCGATTGACGCATAAACTTCTGCAAAAACAAAAACTGCGCAAAATAATGCCATGAGGGGTCCAAACCCAGCGCCAAATCCGCGCCGCTACCCAATAAGCGGTAAAGAAAATAGCCGTTTCCCGTGCCGACATCCAAGACCTGCCGACCTTGTACATCCAATCCGGCATCCAGTAAGCGTTGATATTTCATATCGCTGCGCCATTCGCAATCCAATGCCAAGCCGCCCAATCGGAAAGGACCTTTGCGCCACGGCATCAGCAAGCGCGCACATTCGGCGATAGCCACCTCGTCAAGACCTGCCGCCTGCGCAGCGATAATCGGCGCATCCAGCCTCTGCTGCCATTGCTGCTTCGGCAGAGATAAAGCCTCAATTGCCGCCAACCACGTGTCGAACTGACGATGCCGGCGCGCATAAATATCTTCAAATTGCTGCCGCACTTGCGCCGTCAAGGCTGCGCAATCGGGACGCTGCGCCAATAATGCCTGCCATTGCCCTTCAAACAAAGCATTCATTTGATTGCCGCCCATGCCTTAAAAGGCAGACCTTGATAATAAGGCACAATCTGCTGAAAACCGACTTTGTGCAAACGCGCTTCAATCACGGCGGCAGCATCGGTTTTCATCACATGCTCCAAAGATTCGCGTTTTTGCGCCACCGCCAATTCGGAATAGCCCTGCGAACGTTTAAAGGCTTCATACCAGCTTTGCATACGCGTATCTTCGGGACGCGTTTTTTCCGCAATCAATAAAGCGCCGCCCGGCGGCAAGGCGGCATAAATTTTTTCTAGCACCGCATCGCGCGCTTCGGGTGCAATGAATTGCAGCACGAAATTCAGCACCGCCACGCGGCAAGGCTGCAAAAGATAATCTTGAAGATCCGCCTGAATGACTTCGATATTCTCAATTCCGGCACCTGATAGATAATCGCGCAGACGCTTAACCATCGCCTCCGACAAATCCAATGCCGAAATCCGCAATTGCGCCGGCACGAATTGCCGCAGCGCCAAACTCACGCCACCCAATGAGCAGCCCAAATCATAGACATGATCGCCGTCACGCAGAAATTGCCCCGCCACCACCGCCGTCATCTGCAACAAGCCGGCATAGGCGGGGATGCTGCGATGAATCATATCGGCAAATACCGCCACCGTGCGCTCGTCAAATTGAAAATCCACCACCGCCTGCGGCGCATCAAATAAATTATCCTGCGCAAAGCCGCTCATGCCGCCACCCCGCGGCGGACATTTTCCGCTTGCACGGCTTGATCGCGATGCGCACGCACCCAATCTTCCAAAGCCTGATTAAGATCTTCTACCGTCTCGAAATCGGCAGGGTCAATCGCTTTGCCGATAAAGACCTGCACCGTGCCGCTATGCAGCCAGCCGCGTCTCGGCCAAAATTGTCCCGCATTATGGGCAATCGGAATAATCGGCACTTGCAGACCATGCGCCAAACGCGCCGCGCCCAATTTGAATTTCAACGGCACTTCGGGCGCAAAGCGGTGTCCTTCGGGATACATAACTACCGACAAACCCGCTTCGATTTTTTTCCTACCCTGCTCAATTACCTGCTGCATCGCCTGTTTGCGCTGACTGCGGTCAATCGCAATCGGGCGCAGCAAAGCCATCGCCCAGCCGAAAATCGGAATTTGGGTCAATTCTTTTTTCAAGACCCATACCTGATCGCGCCATAAAGTCGGCAAAAACAAAGTTTCCCAGGTCGATTGATGGTTGCTGGCGAGAACCATCGCCCGATCAGGCAAATGTTCCCGCCCATGCACCTGATAATGGATGCCGGCAAGGACGCGCGCCAGCCAAATACTCGTATCCGCCCAACCCGTCGCCCACAGCAAACGTCGGCGATAAGGCAGAACAATCATTGCCAAAATCAACAGCGACCAAATCGCCGTAGCTAGCCCCCAACAGACATAAAACAATACCGTACGAATTTTCATCAACATTTTAGGCTTCCTTTTTTCTCAGCCAATCCGCCGCCGCTTCTTCAAGATTCGGATAAATCTTAACCCCTTGCAGCTGATCGCGGTGATGCGCCGCCACCTGCCGCCCTTTGCCCGTTTTTACCAATACGGGCACCGCGCCTGCCGCACGCGCCGCCTGCACATCGACCACATTATCGCCCACAAAAGGCACACCGGCTAAATCCGCCAAACCGAAATACGCCGCCTGCTCCAAGAGCATACCCGGATTGGGTTTGCGGCGCGGATCGGCATTATCGTAACTCGGGCAGAACACAATATGCTCAATCTCGCCGCCGAAATCATGCACCGCCGCCATCATTTTGGCATGAATCTCCGCCAATATCGCCTCGTCATAAATGCCGCGCGCAATACCGCCTTGATTGGTGCAAATGCCGATGCGGATACCTGCCGCCGTCAAACGCGCAATAGCGCGCAAAGCATTCGACAAGACAATCAGCTCGCTAGGCTTGCTGACATAAGTACCGCGATCCTTATTGATCACCCCGTCGCGGTCTAATAAAACCACGCCCTTACTCAAATCTACCGCAGTCATTTGCGCAATTTCCCCGCCTTATCCATTAAATACAGCGCCCAATACAGCAAAGCCGCCATAAAAAGCAATAAAAAGCCGATCGTCAGAACCAACGACACATCGCTAATCCCCAATAAGCCGTAGCGAAAACCATTGACCATATACAAAATCGGATTGATCTGCGACACCATCGCCCAAAACGGCGGCAACATCGCCACCGAATAAAACACGCCGCCCAAATAAATCAAAGGCGTCAGCACAAAAGTCGGCACAATCGCCGCATCATCGAAACCGCACGCATAGCAGGCATTGATAAAGCCCGCCAAAGAAAACACCACCGCCGTCAAAAGCAAGACCGTCAGCATGACCACAGGATGCGCCAAACGGATATCGGTAAAAAACATCGCCACCGCCGTCACCAATATCCCCACCGCCAGACTGCGCAGCACACCACCCAAGACATAGCCTAGCAAAATCATGCCGTTGGACATCGGCGAAATCAGCAATTCATCGACATAATTGCTAAAACGCGCGCCGTAAAAAGAGCTGACCACATTATTATAGGCATTATTGATGACCGCCATCATAATCAAGCCCGGCGCAATAAAAGCCGCATAATCCACGCCTTGAAAACTGCCGATGCGCGCCCCGATTAAGCGCCCGAAAATCAGGAAATACAGAATAGTGGTTACGACCGAAGGCAAGAGCGTTTGCGTCCACAGACGCAGAAAACGCCGGATTTCACGCCCCACAAGAGAGAAAAAAGCATTGAACATTGTTACAATTCCTAAAAAATCCTCGACTCAATACAAGGAAACACGATGAACGACTTCCAACCTTCCGCCGCCCTGCTCGCGCTGCGCCAAGAAATCGACGCCCTCGACCAAGAACTGGCTACCCTACTCTGCCGCCGTCTGCTTCTCATTCATCGCGCCGCGCCCCTCAAGCCTTTGCGTGAAAACGTGCGCTTAGAAGACCGCATTGAAGAGATTATCCGCAAAGTCTGCCCGCTTGCCGACCAATTCGGCATCGAACGCCACTATCTGGAAACGATTTACCGCTTTTTGATTGAAGAATCCATCGCGCGCGAAACCCGCGAATGGGACAAACTGCATCAAAACGGATAAGCCTCACATCACAGCCTTAGCGCGAATATTGCAGCATAAGCAAAGGCAAATGCCAGTATTAGACAATACTGGCATTTGTTTTTCCACTACGGCGACGATACAAAAGCGCCTAAGGCAAATCATCGATTTGCTGCCGCGCTTTGGGCAATAAATCCTCATGCTTGAGCTGCATCGTCTTCACAATCGCAGTTGCCACGAAAATGGAAGAATAGGTGCCGAAGACAATCCCTACAATCATTGCCGCCGCAAAGCCGAACAAGGTTTCGCCGCCCAAAAAGAGTAGGGCAAACACAGACAGCATCGTCGTCAAACTGGTCACAAAAGTGCGCATCATGGTTTGCTGAATGGAAATATCGATCACTTCTTCAGGCGTTTGCGCAGGCAATTTCTTCAGATTCTCGCGAATGCGGTCGTATAAAACCACCGTATCGTTAACCGAATAGCCCAAGACCGCTAATAGCGCCGCCAAGACATTCAAATCAAAAGTCCATTGCATCAAAGAAAATAATGCCGCCACCACCAATACGTCGTGCATTTGCGCGGTGACTGCGCCGATGGCAAATTTCCACTCAAAGCGCATGCTCAAATAAATAATCATGCCGATGCAGGACAGCAATAAGGCGGTAATGCCTTTTTCAATCAATTCCTCGCGATATTGCCCGCCCACTTTGGCCTGCCCGATTAATTTGACTTCGGGATATTTGCCTTTCAAAGTGCCGACCATCTCTGCCATCATGGCATCGGTGCTTTTGCCCTGCACTTCGCCGAAGCTAATCTGCACATCGCGCGCGCTGCCGTATTGAATCACATTGGCTTTGTCATGAATGCCGGCGATTTCTTCGCGCACTTCGGCAATATTGACCGCTTGCGCAAACTGCAATTCCAAGGTCGCGCCGCCGGTAAACTCCAAGCCGAAATTAAAGCCGCGAAAAGTAATCAGCACAATAGACAAAATGCTTAATACCAGCGAAAACAGCAAGCCTTGGCGGCTGTAACGCATAAAAGGAAGTTTCGGAAAAGTAAATTTCATAGCGGCCTCACAAACTGATTTTCGGCTGCGCTTGGCGCAAAACGATATATTCCACAAGGGCGCGCGTGACCAAAATCGCGGTAAACATCGAGGTCAAAATCCCCACGGATAAAGTCACTGCAAAGCCTTTAATCGGGCCGGTACCGAAGCTAAACAGCAATATGGCGACAATCAAGGTCGTGATATTGGCATCGACAATGGTCGAGAAAGCATCATTAAAGCCCGCCCGCACCGCATCGCGCACCGATAAAGCCGCCGCATCGATTTCTTCGCGAATACGCTCATAAATCAAGACATTGGCATCCACCGCCATACCTAAGGTCAGCACAATCCCCGCAATCCCCGGCAGGGTCAAGGTCGCACCGATGAAAGACATCAATGCCACCAGCAGCATTAAATTCACTATCAAAGCGATATTCGCCAATAAGCCGAGTTTGCGGTAATACGCCCACATAAAGATAATAATCAGCGCCAAACCGCAGATGGCGGCATTCACGCCCTGATCAATATTTTTCTGTCCTGCCGAAGGCCCGATGGTGCGCTCTTCAATGATATAGACCGGCGCAACCAAAGAGCCGGCGCGCAAGGTCGCGGCCAATTTCTGCGCACGCTCAATCGGATTAACACCCGTGATTTGGAAGCGGCTGGAAAATTGTCCTTGAATAGTTGCGGAATTGACCACCGTCTCACGTTTTTCCACTTCGGTAAAGGTTTTGCCTTCGGCATCTGTTTTCGTGACAGGAATATATTCCACATACACGGTCGCCATGGCTTTTTGCAGATTTTCGCGCGTGATGTCGTTCATTTGCGCGCCGCCGGCAGAATCCAAGACCACATCGACTTGCGGACCTGCGGATTGCTGTCCATAGCCAGCGGTGGCATCGACAATATGCTCGCCGCTCATAATCACGCGGCGTTTGAGCAGAATCGGCGTACCGTCTTCAAAATACGCCAATTTACTGCCGAAAGGTGCGCGTTTTAAACGCGCCGCCGTTGCCAAATCGCCTGTTTCATCAACAAGATAAAATTCCAATGTTGCAGTCGAACCCAGCAATTCTTTGGCTTGGTTAATGTCTTGAATGCCCGGCAATTGCACCAAAATGCGGTCATTGCCCACCACCTGAATCGAAGGCTCCGCCACGCCCAAACTGTTCACACGTCCTGCCATGCGCACGCGGTTTTGCTCCGCCGCACGGCGTTTCTGCGCATTAATGCCCTCTTCGCTGTATTGCAAAAACAAAGCAAAACGCCCGCCCTCTTCGCTGCTCAAACGCTGCACTTCCGCAGGCAAGACGGTAAAGAGTTGATTTTCCGCCTGCGTGCGCGCCTCGCTATCGGCAAAGAACAGCACTGCGCTGCCGCTGTCACGCGCTTCCGAACCTGCCAATGCGATATTGGCTTTTTCCAAAGTGCTGCGCGACAAATCTAATAATTCCGCCGATTTGCGATCGAACAATTCCTTGCTATCCACTTGCAGCAGGAAAGAAACGCCGCCGCGCAAATCCAAGCCCAAATTCATTGGCGTCAAGCCCATGCTTTGCAGCCAATTTGGCGTATTGGACAGAAGATTTACCGCCACATTCGCGGCAGAATATTGTTTTTGCAATTGATCGCGCGCCAAAATTTGTGCATCGGTATCGGCAAACAGAACGTCTATTTTGCTGTCTTTGACTTGCAGGCGGCGGTAATCAATCTGCGCACTTTCCAGCGCGGCGGGAATGGCATTTGCCGCTGTTTGCGCCGCCTGTGCATCGCTAAATTGCAATTGCACGGCGGGACTTTTGCCAAACCAATTCGGCAGGGCAAAGAAAAAGCCGAGGGTGATAACGGCGATAATCAGGAAATATTTCCAAGTCGGGAAGGCTTTATACATGCGCTATCCTTTGTGAAGGGGGCATAAAGCCCCTAGTAAAATCAGGCTTGAGGTTTGTCGTTGTTATCGCTGCTTTCTTCAGCGGCAACAGCAGCACTTTCATCATTGGCAGCGGCCGAGCTGCTAAGTTCACCTTTCAAGCTGCCTTTAGGCAATACTTGGGCGATAAAAGGACGCTGCATGCGTACAACCGTACCTTTGGCAATTTCGATATCGACGGCAAAATCGCCTAGGGCGACAATCCGCCCCATCAAGCCGCCGTTGGTCAGCACTTCATCGCCGCGTTTCAGAGCTTCAATCATGGCGCGATGCTCTTTCGCGCGTTTTTGTTGGGGGCGAATCATCAAAAACCACATCACACCGAAAATGGCGAACATCAAAATCAAATTGAAAGCGCCGCCGGCGGCTGAAGGTTGGGCGGCAGCTTGCGCATAAGCAGGTTGAATCAAAAACATGGTTGCTCCTTAATGATTAAATAGGAAAAACGGGAATTATAGCCTAATTCGGCGGAGCTTGTTTGTCCAAGTGCGGCACCGCAAGGCGGCTGATAGTCGGAGAAGTGGAAAAGTAGTACAAGGTGGCGAGCCGCAGACAGTACAGATAGTACGGCAAGGCGAGCCAACGCCGTAATACTTTTCCAATTCTTCGACTATAACACATCTTAATGCCCTGCCACGCCCTCAGCTTGTAAAGCATAAAATTCGCGCGCAAAAGCATCAAAAGTTTGCTGCTCAATCGCCGCCCGCATCGCATGCATCAAATGCACATAGTAATGCAGATTGTGAATGGTGTTTAAACGCGCCCCCAGCATTTCATTGCATTTGTCCAAATGGTGCAGATATGCGCGGCTGTAATGGCGGCAGGTATAGCAATCGCAGCCCTCTTCTATCGGGCGCAAATCGTTTTTATAACGGCTGTTGCGCAATTTCAAGACGCCGAAACGCGTAAAGAGATAGGCATTGCGGGCATTGCGCGAAGGCATGACGCAGTCAAACATATCCACGCCGCGGCGCACACCCTCCACCAAATCTACCGGCTTGCCTACGCCCATCAAATAACGCGGTTTGTTTTGAGGCATCAAAGGCATGGTAACGTCTAGGGTTTGTTCCCGCGCTTCTTTGGGCTCGCCGACCGCCAATCCGCCGATGGCATAGCCGGGCAAATCCATAGCCGCCAGCGCCTGTGCCGATTCGCGGCGCAAATCCTCATATACGCCGCCCTGCACGATGCCGAACAAATGATTCGGACTGCCGGCATGTGCAGCTTTGGAACGCGCCGCCCAGCGCAAAGACAGGCGCATGGAATTCGCCGCTTCCATATGCGTGGCGGGATAAGGCGTGCATTCGTCAAACTGCATCACAATATTGCTGTTGAGCGCGCGCTGCACCTGCATGGATCGCTCGGGCGTTAAAAAAACTTCGCTGCCGTCAATCGGCGAACGAAAACGAACGCCTTCTTCGCTGATTTTGCGGATTTTCGCCAATGAAAAGACTTGGAAACCGCCTGAGTCGGTCAAAATCGGTTTGTCCCAATTCATAAACTGATGCAAACCGCCATGCGCCTGCACAATATCCTCGCCGGGGCGCAGCATCAAATGAAAAGTATTGCCCAAAATAATTTCCGCGCCGATGCCATGCAATTCTTCAACAGAAAGCCCCTTGACCGTGCCCAATGTGCCAACGGGCATAAACACAGGAGTTTGCACCACTTGTCCGTTGGGGAAAGTGAGATAGCCGCGGCGCGCATTGCCGTCTTGAGCCAAAAGCGTATATTTCATCTACATTTCCTTGCCGCCTGTTCGGTGCAACATCCGCATTGCGCGCCGAACAAGCCTGAATTCAAAACAAAAAAGGAAGGCTAAAGCCTTCCTTCGTCCTTAAGGGACAGATTAGTTAGACACGCCCAGCGCACGCATGGTTTCCATGGTTACGCCGCCGGTGGCTAAATTGTTGTCGCGCTGATAACGCTCCAAAGCGCTCATTGTTGCAGGACCTAAAGCACCGTCCGGAGTACCGGTATTGTAGCCGGCTTTATTCAAAGCGGTTTGCACGGCGCGGATGGTGTTTTCATTCACTTCATGCGAGCACAGCACTTGTTCCCAACGCATTTGCGCATCGGCAACTTTGTCGAATACTTTCACTTCCGCGTATTCGGCAGGAATTTCCACTTCGCGCTCTTCGGCTTCTTTCACGAGCTTGCGCACGCGTACGGTTTTGTATTCCGCTTCAAAAGGCACACGCTCGACCGTAGCTTCTTGGTCTAACTCTTGCACTTCAACAGTTTCGAATTTCGCTTCGATTTCTTTGTTTTCTACGCGTGCAGGCTCTTGCACCACTTGGCGCGTAATGCTTTCTTTTTGCACCGGTACTTCGGTCAAACGCAAAGCTTCGCCCACCGATTGGAAAGTACGGCTGCCGCCTTGATTATGCGCGGTCAAATATGCCGGACGCGCTTCAATTTCGTCGCTGACTTCGGTATATTTCGGCGGAACAACGGTTTTTTCTACGGCAACCGGCTCGATTTCGATTTCTTTGGTAACGGTTTTATAGGTTGCCGGCACGATTCTCAATTCTTCGCCTGCCGGTTTGACCATCACTTGCTCTTCCGTCCACTCGTATTCTGCCGGCACGATTTCAAAAGTTTTCGCCGCTTCTTTGATTTCCACTTGCTCTGAACGCGGTTCAAATTGCGCAGGCACAACTACTAAGGCTTGGCATTGTCCTGCAGTCACTTGCGGTACTGGCAAACTTTGCACATTGCTGCCGATAGCCGGTTGGTCAGCGGCTACTGCCGCCGCATCTTGCTGAGCGGCTTCTTGCGCCTGCACCATGCCTGCTACCGCAGCTGCAATCAGCAAGGTTGAAATTTTCTTGTTCATAATGTCTCCTTCATCAGAGTTTTTTCAAAGCTGTTTAACAACAGCGCATACTTTAGCCCAAACCGAGCAATAATCAAAATAATTTAACGCACAATCAGAACGGATTGATGGAAAAACTGCGCCACGCGCTGGGCGTTGCCGCCCAAGCCGTGTCCGTTGCGACCGGAGCCAATCAGCAGCACATCACAGCGCAGGGCATTAGCCGCATCGGTCAATTCTTCATAGATGGAACCGCTGTAAATCTCGGTTTTGACATTATCCTGCCATTGGAAAGCCGCCACCAATTCATCTAAGCGGGCATGTACTTCGTCTTTGACACGCTTGCGATAATCTTTCGGCAGATAATTGCTGACCATGCTACTGCTGCTAAAAGGCAGAACGCTAGCAATAATATATTGCGCACTCTCGCCGCCTAATTGCCGCGCGGCATGAATGGTCTTTTTGGCAGAAGCCTCATGTTCCAAATCCACCGCCACAAAAATTTTCTGATACATATGAACCTCACAAGTTTAAGAAGAAGCAATATCAGGCGATTTTTCACGTCTTTTCAATTGCATGAACGCAGCCAAAGCCAATAATGCCAGAGCGACGATATACATCCAATAGCGCGACAAACTGTCTGCCACCGGTACTTTGAGAGAAATCAGAGTTTGATCCCAATCCAAACCTGCGGCTTCTGCAGCAGAATCCAAGGCCACATCGTCAATGAGGAATTTACGACGCATTTCGCCGTCAATCTCTTCTTCTTCGCCGGTATCGATAATCGTCAAGCCCATATTTTGCAGGCGTTCTTCGCCGTCATCACCCTCTCCTACCGGCACATGTGCATAAAAAGTAATCGGACGTCCGTATTCATTCATACCGCCGACATAAAATTCCATATCCGATCCGACTGGCACCGTCATAATTTCGCTGACCAATTGCTCGGGTGCAATATCGCGTGTACTCGGCGAAATATAATTCATAAAGAATCCCGGGCGGAATAAAATCGCCGTGACCAATAAGAGCAATGCCGTATCTAGCCAGTTATTTTTTCTCAAGAACCAACCCATACTGGCGGCGGTAAATGCCAACATGGCAATCGTGGCGACAATAAATATCATCACACCCTGCATAAAGCCGACATTCAATAAGAGCAAATCGGTATTGAAAATAAACAGGAAAGGCAGCAAAGCGGTACGCATACTGTACCAAAACGCAACCAAGCCCGTTTTAATCGGATCGCCGCCGGAAATCGCCGCTGCGGCAAAGCTTGCCAAACCGACCGGCGGGGTCACATCCGCCATAATGCCGAAATAGAAGACAAACAAATGCACGGCAATCAGCGGCACCACCAAACCGTTTTGCCGCCCGACTTCTACAATCACCACCGCCATTAAAGAGGAGACCACGATATAGTTTGCCGTCGTCGGCAAGCCCATGCCCAGAATCAGGCTGAACACGGCAACCAAGAGCAGCATTAAAATAATATTGCCCATCGACAATACTTCAATAATATTCGACAGCTGCGAGCCGAAGCCCGTTAAAGCCACTACACCGACGATAATCCCTGCGGTTGCTGTGGCAATGCCGATACCGATCATATTGCGCGCACCGGTTTCCAAACCGTCTAATACATCCTGCCAACCTTGTTTAAAGGCAGCTCTAATATGACCTGTTTTGCGGAAGAAATTCAGTAAAGGGCGCTGAGTCAATTGGATAAAAATCAGGGCAATCGTGCCGTAGTAAGCAGATAGACCGGGAGATAATTTTTCTACCATCAAGCACCAAATCAAAATCACCACCGGTATCAAGAAATGCAAACCGGCATTGACGGTCGGCTTGACAGAAGGCAGTTTCACCACCGGATTATTAGGATTATCCGGTACTAAATCAGGGAATTGTGCCACTCGCCGCACCAAAAGCACATAGGCGGAGAATAAGATGAGGCATAAAATCGGGAAAGCAAAATCAGGCGTGAGTTTTTTCAGCCAACCCATACCGTAATAGACCGCAAATGCCAACATAACCGTCACACTGACCATACTGATTAAACGCATCAGGCTAATCAAAAGCGGATTAGGTGGGTCGGTGCGCGGCAAGCCCTGCATATTCTGCTTGCAGGCTTCCAAATGCACAATGTAAACCAAGGCGATATAGGAAATCACTGCCGGCAAGAATGCGTGTTTAATCAACTGACTATACGGCATATTGACGTATTCGATCATCAAAAACGCCGCTGCTCCCATTACCGGCGGCATGATTTGCCCGTTAATAGACGAGGCGACTTCCACCGCCCCCGCTTTTTCTTTTGAAAAACCGACGCGTTTCATCATCGGCACGGTAAAAGTACCGGTGGTGACCACATTGGCAATGGAAGAACCGGAAATGATACCCGTCAAACCGGAGGCGACCACCGCCGCTTTTGCCGGTCCGCCGCGAAAATGTCCCAAATAAGCAAAGGCGGTTTTGATGAAATAATTACCTGCACCCGCCTTATCCAATAAGGCGCCGAATAAGACAAATAAGAAAACGTATTTGGTCGAAACGCCCAAAGCCACGCCGAATACGCCTTCGGTGGTAATCCATTGCTGATTAATCACTTGGCTCAGAGAACCGCTGCGGTGCGAGACCATCCAAGCAATCGGGAAAAATTGTCCCACATAGTTATACAGCAAAAATCCGCCTGCAATAATCACCAGCGGCAGGCCCAGACTGCGCCGCGTCGCTTCTAATAAAATTAAAATCCCCAGACAACCGGCAATGATGTCTTGCGTAACCGGCGCGCCGACGCGCTGAATCAAGTCTTGATAAAAGAAAATGTAATACATAGCCAAAAAAGCGCCGCCGAAGGCGAGCAGCCAATCTTGCCAAGGCACATAATGGCGCGGAGAATTTCTAAAGGCAGGATAAGAGAGAAAAGCCAAAAACAGCGCAAATGCTAAATGAATAGAACGCGCCCGCGTATCATCGACCACCACGTTCAAGGCATTCAAACCGATGGAATTCAATAAATTTTGAAATTCATAGGGCAGACGCGAGGCATAGTAAATTTGGAACAAAGACCAAGCAACCGCCACGCAAAATATCAAACGGCGCACCGCTTTTTTATTAGGCAGACGTCCGCCCGTATCATTCGAGGCAACGAGATCTTCCAAATCTTCAGGGCTTGCTAAGGCTTTTTCTGTCATATTTCCCTTCTTATTTTATTTGCAAGAAACAGCCGCCCTCACCAAAGCGAGGCGGCTGTATCATTAAATCAGCGCTAGATTATTTAATCCAGCCTTTTTCCATAAAATATTTTTTCGAACCTTCAGCTAATGGTGCAGAAATACCTTCGGTCACCATTTTTTCAGGCGTGCTGTTTTCAAAAGCCGGATGCAGTTTTTGGAAACGCTCGAAATTATCAAATACCGCTTTAGTGACTTGATAAACGGTTTCATCCGGCACATCAGTTGAAGTGACTAACAAAGCCATCACGCCTAAAGTATCGGTATCGTTCGGGCTGCCGTCATAAGTGCCGCCGGGGATAGTTACTTTAGCGAAATAAGGATTATCGGCTAAGAGTTTATCCACTTCCGGACCGCTGACCGTTACCAAGGTAGAAGCGCAAGAAGCGGCGGCTTCTTTAATCGCGCCTGACGGATTGCCGACGGTGTAAGCGATGACGTCCAGATTGTTATCGCAAAGCGCCGAAGCCATTTCCGCAGGTTTTAATTCTGCCGCCACGGCGAAATCGGCGGTCGTCCAACCTTTTTCTTTCATCAGGGCTTCCATCGTGGTACGCGTGCCGGAACCCGGGTTACCGATATTGACACGCTTGCCTTTCAAATCGTCAAAGGTTTTCACGCCGGCATCTGCGCGCGCTACCACGGTAAAGGCTTCCGGATAAATCGAGAACATGGTGCGCAATTTTTGAATTTTCTTGCCTTCAAACTCGCCTAAACCGCGGTAAGCGCGGAATTCGCTGTCTGATTGTACGGTACCCATTTGGCGTTCGCCGGCAGCAATCGCATTCAGATTATCCACCGAGCCGCCGGTTGAAGGGTTATTACATTTGATGCCGGTAGTCGCGGTATCACGGTTTACCAAGCGGCAAACAGATTGCCCTACTACATAATAGACCCCTGTTTGACCGCCGGTGCCGATAGTGACGAAAGATTCTGCGATTGAAGTCGCCGCCATTGCCGAACAAGCAACTGCCAAAGAGGTTTTGAGTAAGGTTTTACGCATGTTAATCTCCTGAATGATAAAAATGTGAAAATGCGAGTATCGCATATCTATTTTTTATCATTAAAAACACTTCGAATTCAAGTATCATCTATACAACAAAAATTTTTCACACTGCTTGTTAAGGCTAAAAAAATAACCCAATCAATTACCTGATTGGGTTGATAAAAAAATATCAGCTTAATTGATTAAATCAAAACTTTGGCAATTGCCATACCGACCAAGCAAGCCACCGTCACCCCAATCAAGCCCGGCAGCATAAAGCTGTGGTTGAAATAGTATTTGCCGATTTTGGTGGTGCCCGTCACATCGAAATTGACTGTTGCAATGTCCGAGGGATAATTCGGAATGAAGAAATAGGCATAAGTCGCCGGAATCAAACCGATTAAGACCTTAGGATCAATACCGAGCTGAATGCCCACCGGCAACATCATCACCGCCGTCGCCGCTTGGCTGTTAATCACTACGGATACGGCAAACAGCGCGAAGGCGAAAGTCCAAGGATAGGTATTCACCATACCCGTTACCGTCTCTTTAAATTCAGGCATAGCAAATTGGAAATAGGTATCGCTCATCCAAGCAATACCGTAAATGGCAATACAAGCCACCATGCCAGATTTAAACACCACGCCATTGGGCACGGTTTGGGGATTGATTTTGGTCGCAATCAGAATAATACCGCCGAATGCCAACATCATCATCTGGATAATCAAAGACATGGAAATCGGTTTTATTTTCTCTCCCTCGCCGATTGTGCGGATTTCCGGCACCATCGCCACCACGACAATCGCCAACAAAGCCCCAAGGAATAAATACACCGCTTTTTTCGCCCCCGCCGGCAGCGTGTCATTCAAACTGGTGCTGGTGGTATTGAGAATACGATCGCGCCAAATCGGATCTTGCAAACGGCGTTGATACTCCGGATCATCCTCCAATTCTTTGCCGCGATACATGCTGTATAAAGACAAAGCCAACATGCCTAAGAAAGTCGCAGGAACGGTCACGCTGATGATGTTAAGTAGGGAAATATGCTCATAGCCAGGAATTTTCGCAATCTGCAGCAAATACTCCGCCACCGCGGCAGACAAAGGACTGGAAGTAATCGCCAATTGCGAAGCGACGGAAGCCGCCGCCATCGGACGCTCGGGTCGGATATTATTCTTCAGGGCTACATCACCGATAATCGGCATAATGGAATACACGGAATGCCCCGTGCCTAAGAGGAAAGTCATCACATAAGTAACCATCGGACCTAAGAGCGTGACACGTTTCGGATTTTTACGCAAAATACGCTCGGCAACTTGCAGCATATATTTCAAGCCGCCCGCCGCCTCCAAGATAGACGCACAGGTGACGACAGCTAAAATAATCAACATCACATTTGTAGGCGCTTTACCAATCGGCATGCGCAATATCAGCACCTCTATCAGCAAACCGATACCCGACACCACGCCGAGCCCGATTCCTCCAAAACGGCTACCCGTATAGAGCATGAGCAGCAAGAACAAAAATCCGCCGTAGAGTATGATTTCATGAATCATTGAGGCATAAGCCGAAAAATTATCAAACATATAAACGCACTCCCATTGCTATAAAATCAACTGAATAGAAGGAAGCAGCCAAGCCCAAACACAAAGTTCCTTAAATCAAAACAGGACAATATCGCATTGCTTTCTCTTGCCATTGTGCACATATTCCTCTCGTTTTGATTTAAGGAACTATAGATGATTATGCTTAATTACTTCTACGTAATAGAATACTCTTTTGACACCTAGCTGTCATGCTTTTTATAAAAAATGTGATATTTCCCTGTTAAATATTTTGAAATAATTTAATCCATACAAAAGCTAAAAATTTTTATGAACACCTCTTCTTACCGCGGACGCTTTGCCCCCACCCCCAGCGGTCCCCTGCATTTCGGCTCGCTCTGCACCGCTTTGGGCAGCTATTTAGATGCCCGACATCATCAAGGCGCATGGCTGATTCGCATTGAGGATGTGGACAGCCAGCGCTCAAAGAGCGTACATCAGACGAGTATCTTGCACAGCCTTGCCGCTCATGGACTGCAAGCCGATGAAGACATTCGCATTCAAAGCCGGCATCTTCAAGATTATGAACAGGCTTTACGGCGCTTACGCTCCCATCTTTATCCCTGCGACTGCCACCGCAAAGACTGGCAAGCCCAAGCGCATATGGGTGCATTAGGCAAAGTCTATCCGCAAACCTGCCGCCAAAAAGGATTGGGCGAAATGCCGCCGCAGCGCACCTTGCGCCTTGCCCTGCCCGCACAACTCTGCCGCTTTACAGACCTGCATGCCGGCTTATGCCGCTATAATTTAACAACAGAAATCGGCGATCCCGTATTAAAACGGCGTGACGGCGACATCGCCTACGCGCTTGCGGTGGTGGTGGATGACGCCCTGCAAAATATCAGCCATATCGTGCGCGGCGCGGATTTGCTCGCCGCGACCTGCATCTCGCGCGTTCTGCAAGAACTGCTCGGCTATCCCATGCCGCAAACCCTGCATTTGCCCTTAGTGCTGGACGCGCAAGGGCGTAAACTCAGCAAACAAAACCATGCCGCCGCCATTGATGACCGGCAAGCCGGCGCGAATTTACTCGCGGCTTTGGATTTTTTGCATCAGGATTGCAGCGGCTTGCGCAGCAGTGACAGCCCGCAGCACATTCTTGCCGCTGCCGCCGTCAGATGGTCGAGAGCCTCTTTGCCCGAGAACTCCTTATGAGGATTGATGATAAGTATTGTGTTTGAAGGTGAGATAAAACAAATAAACTCGATTGTTAACGAAATTCTTTGCAAAAGCCACTTGTTGTGCTTAAATGCTTTCATGAGGAATAGATATAAATACGTAAATTCGCTTTGACTTAACAAGTCAGCTACAACACATTCACAATAACCATGAGGAGCATCATATGAGCCGTATCCAAGCCATCTATCCCGTGCCTGCACCGGTTGTCGAGCATGCGCATCTTGACCAAGCCGCCTATGAAAAACTCTATGCGCAATCCATCAGTCATCCCGAGCAATTCTGGGCGGAAAAAGCCGATGAATTATTAAGTTTTTACAAAACTTGGGACACCGTTCACAATTCCGATTTGCAGACAGGGCGCATCCGCTGGTTTGAAGGGGCGGAGCTGAATGTCTGCTATAACTGCGTGGATCGCCATCTCGACGAACGCGGTCGCCAAACCGCCTTTATCTTCGAGCATAATGAACTCGGGCATTCTTACCGCGTCAGCTACCGCGAATTGCATACGCAAATCTGCAAATTCGCCAATGTCTTAAAAGCGCGCGGCGTGAAAAAAGGCGACCGCGTGGTCATCTATCTGCCGATGATTGAAGAAGCGGCGGTAGCGATGCTGGCTTGCGCGCGTATCGGCGCCGTGCATTCCGTGGTTTTCGGCGGCTTTTCCGCCGATGCGCTGGCGGATCGTATCAACGACGCCGATGCCAAAGTAGTCGTTACCTCCGATGCCGGCTATCGCGGCGACAAATTCACCCATGTGAAACGCAATGTCGATAAAGCGCTGAAAAAATGCCCGCAAGTCAGTGCCGTGATTGTGGTGCAAGTCAATAAAGAACAAATCTACTGGCAGCAAGGGCGCGATTTTTGGTATCACGAAGAAATGAAAAACGCCTCCGCAGACTGCCCCTGCGAGCCGATGGACGCCGAAGACCCGCTCTTTATTCTCTACACCTCCGGCTCGACCGGCAAACCCAAAGGCGTCGTCCATAGCACTGCCGGCTATCTGCTCTATGCGGCGACAACCTTTAAATACACCTTTGATTATCACGACGGCGACATCTATTGGTGTACCGCCGACATCGGCTGGATAACGGGACACAGCTACTGCGTCTACGGTCCGCTTGCCAACGGCGCGGTATCGCTGATTTTCGGCGGCGTGCCCAACTATCCCGACGCCTCGCGCCTCTGGCAGGTAGTGGACGAACATAAAGTCAACCTCTTTTACACCGCCCCCACCGCCATCCGTGCCCTCATGCGCGAAGGCAATCAATTCGTCGAAAAAACCGACCGCAGCACCCTGCGTATCCTCGGCACGGTCGGCGAACCCATCAACCCCGAAGCATGGCATTGGTATCATGAAATCGTCGGCAAAGGACAATGCCAAATCGTCGATACATGGTGGCAGACCGAAACCGGCGGACACCTCATCACGCCGCTGCCGGGTGCGACCGCACTCAAACCCGGCTCCGCCGCCCTGCCCTTCTTCGGCGTCAATCCCGCGATTGTAGATAATGAAGGCAATGAACTCGAAGGCGCGGCGGAAGGACTCTTAATCATCAAACAAGACTGGCCAGGCATGATGCGCACCATCTGGGGCGACCACGAACGCTTCATTCAAACCTATCTCTCCGCCTTTGCCGGCAAATACTTCACCGGCGACGGCGCCAAACGCGACGAAGACGGCTACTATTGGATCACCGGACGCGTAGATGATGTGTTGAACGTCTCGGGACACCGCATCGGCACCGCCGAAGTGGAAAGCGCGCTGGTACTGCATCCCACCGTAGCCGAAGCGGCAATCGTAGGCTATCCGCACGACATCAAAGGACAAGGCATTTACGCCTATGTCACCCTGATGAGCGATGCCGACCCCTCCGACGCCTTAAAAAATGAACTCGTAAAATTTGTACGCCGCGAACTCGGACCGATTTTCGGACTGGACATCATCCAATGGGCGCCAGCATTGCCCAAAACCCGCTCGGGCAAAATCATGCGCCGCATCCTGCGCAAAATCGCCGCTAATGAAATCGACAGCCTTGGCGACACCAGCACCCTCGCCGATCCGCAAGTCGTAGAAGACCTTATCCATAATCGTTTGAATAAATGAAAAAAGCGGCAAACGCCGCTTTTTCCTAAATGCCGAATCTACACAATCTCAAAATGTGGGCAAAGGGACATTTTAGGTGCTAAAAAGTTTGAAAAGCCCTATTCTGTAAGGCTTTTAGCGAGGTCAAAAGCTTTGAACACAAAAAATGCTTTTTCTGTGGCTCAAAACAGGTCAAAAAAGATGGCAGACAAAATCAT
>NZ_JBXGGR010000070.1:0-22070 GCF_056855035.1 Suttonella sp. | reverse complement strand
CACCATCCCGTCCTACCGCCCGAGCGTATCGGCGAATTTTTTCAACGCTTGGCGCAACACTCTAAGCGCAAGACTCAATTAGCCCTAATGCTGTTAATCATCAGCATGACGCGCAGCGCAGAATTACGCTATGGGCAATGGGATGAAATTATTGATACGGAATGGCATATCCCAGCCGAACGCATGAAAATGAAACGTCCGCATATCGTTCCCTTATCTGATTGGGCATTGGCGATATTAGCCGAATTACGCCAACTTAACCGCTATCACAGCCCTTATTTTCTGACAGGCAACCGCAATAAGCCAATCAGCGATATGACCCTTCCAAAGCAATGAAAAGAATGGGCTATGATGGATTGCCGTAGCTTATCGGTTTAAGCAATGATTGTTAAAGTATTAATTGAATCAGCATGCTGTAGATGCTGTTTCATTACATGGTCATGGTCGGCAAGCCGGTATTGAGCATTTTACCAAGTGCGTTTTCAATGGCTTCACGAATTTTTGGGGCTTCTTTTCCACGCAGTTGGACGCCGATGCCCGGAACGCGTTTGACGGCGGCTTTAGGCGGGTTCAGCCATACGATGCGCCCGGAGGTGGCGAATTTGCCAAATTCTTCAGGCAGTTTGAGAAAGACGAAGACTTCTTGTTCTAGGCTGAAGTTTTCTTCGGTGGGATAGAATAGTCCGCAGCCGTCCACATAGGGCATGTAGGATTGATAGAGGCTGCGAGTGTCTTCGAAATCTAGGCGGATGACGCCTTTTTTCAGTTTGGATTGGGCTTGTTGCTGTTCACTCATAGGATGGGATTCCTTGTTTCCATGTGATGTAAAAGTAGGGTTTTGCTTTGTAATGACCAGTTTAGCGGCTGGCGCTTGCTGCGGCGCAGTTTGCACAGCGCGGCATAGAGGTGGTGTATGCGGTGGATGTCAATCTGCGCGAGTTGCTCTATGTGCTGGGCGGAATTTTGCCAATTTTGCGGGGCGCTGTCTAGTTGTATCCACGCGATGAGGCGTTCGCATTGGTAGCAGAGGAGGTCTAATTGTTCTTCCAGCGGATAGTTGTCCAGCATTTGCAGGAATTGCCGCTGTTGTTTCGGCTGCGCGCAGTAGCGGATAAAGTCGGCAAAGACTGCGAGGGGATTGGCTTGTTCGCGTTGTGCGTAGGCAAGGAAGGGGTTGTTGCGATAGAGGGCTAAAAGTTGTTCGGATTCTGCGCTGTTTATGCCTTGCGTGATGAGCCAGTCTCGAGCTTGCGCAGGGTCGGCTTGGGGTACTTGGTAGCTTTGCGAGCGGCTTAAGATGGTGGCTTTTACGGCGCGACGCGAGGGGGCGCTGAGGATAAAGTGGTTATGCGGACTGGGTTCTTCTAGGGTTTTGAGCAGGGAGTTGAGGGCGCTTTCAAAGTATTTGTCGATGTTTTTTAGATAGATGAAGCGGTGTTTGCCGATGCTGGGGGTGTTGCTGAGTTTGGCGATGAGTTCGCGCACGGCTTCTATGTTGAGAATCTCGTGGGCGATGATGATATCCGGATGGGTGTTTGCTTGGCACAGGCGGCAGGGATGACATTGTCCGCAGGCTTTGCCTTGGCTTCTGTTTTCGCAGAGGCTGGCGGCGATGAGTTGTCGGGCTAGGGCATCGGCATTGTCTTGCTGCGGGTCGATGAGCAGCAGGCAGGCGGTGGGTTGCTCGATGGCTTGTTGTAGTTGCGGGGCGGCGAGGCTTGTCCAAGGGTAGTGCGTCATGAGCGGCAGAGTTCTTGCAGCAGGGGGCTGATGCGGGCAAAGACTTGCTCGGAGCTGCCGCCGGCATTGATGAGTTGCACATGGGATTGGGTTTGGGCGCGTTGGCGGTAGCCTGCATTTATGCGTTGAAAGAATGCGCGGTTTTCTTGTTCGAGGCGGTCGGGGGCTTGATTGCGTTTGGCAAGGCGTTCGGCGGCTTTATCCGGCTCAATCATAAGTATGAGGGATAAATCGGGCTGAAATTCGCCTTGTATGTATTGTTCTAATTGACGGATGAGAGCTCTGTCGATACCGCGTCCTGCACCTTGATAGGCATAGGTGGCGTCATTGAAGCGGTCGCTGAGCACCCATTCGCCGCGTGCAAGTCGCGGGAAGATTTCCGTTTCCAGATGCTGGCGGCGGGCGGCAAAGATGAGGAGGAGTTCGGTTAATTGGGTGGGTTTTAATTCGGGGTCGAGAAAGATGGCGCGGATTTTTTCGCCGACGGCGGTGCCGCCCGGTTCGCGCGTGGTGTAGAGCGTTTTGCCTTGGGCTTGCAAATAGTCGCGGATATGGGCGATTTGCGTGGTTTTGCCTGCGCCTTCGCTGCCGTCGATAGTGATGAATTTACCTTGCATTAGGGGCTTTCCTTTTGGCTGCGGCGGTAGGCTTGTACGGCTTTTTGATGTTCTTGGTAGGTGGCGCTGAAGGTGTGTCCGCCTGTGCCGTTGGCGACAAAGTATAGGCTGTCGCCGGCTTGTGGATTCAGAGCGGCTTTGATGGAGGCGGCACTGGCGAGCGCAATGGGGGTAGGGGGGAGTCCGTAACGGGTATAGGTGTTATAGGGGGTGTCGGTTTGCAGGTTGCGGCGCGTGAGCTTGCCTTGATAGTGTTCGCCCATGCCGTAGATGACGGTCGGGTCGGTTTGCAGGCGCATGTTTTGCTGCAAGCGGCGATGGAATACACCGCTAATTTGGGCGCGTTCGCCGGCTATGCCGGTTTCTTTTTCAATGATGGAGGCGAGAATGAGGGCTTCATAGGGGCTGTTGAGCGTGTCTTTTGTCGTTCGTGTTTCCCAAGCCTGCGCAAGGGTGTTTTGCAGGGCTTGGTGCATGTGCTTGAGGAGGTCGATGTCGCTGTCGCCGTAGTGGAAATGGTAGGTGTCGGGGAGAAATTGTCCTTCCAAACTGCCGTTGATGCCTAGTATGGCGGCGATTTCCGCTTCGCTTTTGCCGTTGAGTTCGTGTTTGAGTTCTGCGGTGGCGGCGATTTGTCGCAGCAGTTCGGCGCTGCGTTTGCCTTCAATGAGTTGGAATTGTAAGACGATGACTTTGCCTGTTTGCAGATTGTTCAGCAGGTCTAGGCTGCTCATATTCGGCTCGATGCGATAGTCGCCGGCTTTGATTTGTGCCGCACCGCCGTTTAAACGCGCATGCAGTATCAATGCCCAAGGATGCTGCAGTCCGTGGGCTTGCAAATCATGGGCAATGCGGTTGATATTGCTGCCTTTCGCAACATGCAGTATGGCTGCGCCGCTTGCTTGCAAGGGCGCATTCAGGCTTTGCTGATAGAGTTTGTAGCCGTAAATTGCTGCGCCTATGCCTAGCAGGAAGAGCAGGAGGAATAGACGGCGTAACAGGCGGATAATCATGTTTAGACGCGGCGGAAAATGAGGGTGGCATTGGTGCCGCCAAAGCCGAAGGAGTTCGACATGGCGATATTGAGCGCAGCGTCGCGTGCCGTGTGCGGGCAGTAGTCTAAATCGCAACCTTCGCCGGGATTGTCTAAATTGATGGTGGGCGGAATTTTGCCGTCTCGCAGCGCAAGAAGGGTAAAGACGGCTTCAAGTCCGCCGGCAGCGCCAAGTGCGTGTCCCGTCATAGATTTGGTACTGCTAACGACGGTACGGTAGGCGGCATCGCCCATGGCTTGTTTGATTGCTTGGGTTTCGGCTAAATCGCCGATTGGCGTGGAGGTGCCGTGCGCATTGATGTAGTCGATTTGTTCGGGATTGATTTGGGCATCGCGTAGGGCATTGCGGATGCAACGCGCTGCGCCATTGCCTTCGGGATGGGTAGCGGTAATATGATAGGCATCGCCACTCATACCCATGCCGATGATTTCGCCGTAAATTTTAGCTCCGCGTGCTTGTGCGCTGTGCAAGGATTCCAATACCAGTACGCCGGCGCCGTCGCCAAGTACAAAGCCGTCGCGGTCTTTGTCCCAAGGGCGGGAGGCTGCTTGCGGCTCGTCATTGCGGGTAGAGAGGGCTTTGGCAGCGGCAAAACCGGCGATTCCCATATCGTTGCCCGCCATTTCCGCGCCACCGGCAACCATGACATCGGCATCGCCTAATTGGATCATACGGTAGGCTTGCGCAATCGAATGGGTGGCGCTGGCACAGGCAGTTGCGGTTGCGAGGGCAGGACCTTTTAAACCGAATCGGATGGACAAATTGCCGGAAATCATGTTGATAATGTTAGCAGGAACATAAAATGGAGAAACGCGTCTGGCGCCGCCGTCAAGGAAATCTTTATAGCCGGAGAGCATGCCGGGCAAGCCGCCGATGCCGGAGCCGATAATAATACCGCTGCGTTCGGCAAGGGCTTCATTATGGGCAAAGTCTATGCCGCTATCTTGAATGGCTTGAATTCCTGCCGCCATGCCGTAATGCACGAAGGTATCCATTTTGCGCGCTTCTTTGGCAGAGAAATATTCGTCGCTGTTAAAATCAATGACATTCGCACGGAAGCGTACAGGTAATGCCGAAGCGTCGTAATCGCTGATAGGGCGTACGCCGCTTTTGCCTGCCAAAATATTGGCCCAAGCGCTGTCGACACTGCTGCCCACGGGGCTGATAATCCCCATGCCTGTTACTACTACCCGATTTAGGGCGCGTGAAGTCATCTCATTCATCAAAAATATTCCTTAACTGATGTCGTGCCTTGCTATTGAAAGAAATACCGCGCTAAGAGCGCAAATGCTTAACTGTCGGATATATTGTTATATTACCGTACAGTAGCGCTAAATAAGAAAAGCCACGGCATGAAGGACACTTCCGTGGCTTTTGGATTCGGATAATGCCCGAGATTAAGCCTGATTGGCTTTGACGTAGTCAATCGCTGTTTGCACAGTCGTGATTTTTTCTGCGTCTTCATCAGGAATTTCGCAGTCAAACTCTTTTTCAAGGGTCATGACTAATTCCACTAAATCTAAAGAATCGGCGCCCAAATCATCAATAAAATGGGCTGCCGGTTTCACTTGTGCTTCGTCAACGCTTAATTGTTCAGCGATAACTTTAATGACACGTTCTTCAATGTTGCTCATGTTTTTTTCCTATTGGATTGATAAAAATTTTCCGCATTATACCGAAATAATGCGCTGGTGCCAGCAGCCTTTTGCATGAAAGGCATTACAGCATGTACAGCCCGCCGTTCACATGCAGAGTTTCGCCTGTGATATAAGCTGCGCCGGCTAAAAATACTGCTGCTTGGGCAATATCTTCCGCCTGTCCGAGTTTTTCTAAAGGCACTGAAGCCAATAAGGCTTGGCGCTGCGCTTCGGGCAGGGCATCGGTCATATCGGTGGCAATAAAACCGGGGGCAATGACGTTCACCGTAATACCGCGGGAACCTAATTCGCGCGCTAAGGATTTGGAGAAGCCGATAATGCCTGCTTTGGCGGCGGCATAATTGGTTTGTCCGGCATTGCCCATCACGCCGACCACGGAGGCAATGTTGATGATGCGTCCGAAACGCGCCTTCATCATATCGCGGCTTGCCGCCTTGCTCATACGGTAGATACTGCCTAAATTGGTGTTAATGACATTATCCCATTGCTCTTGCTTCATGCGCATCAATAGACCGTCGTCAGTAATGCCGGCATTGTTGACCAAAATTTCCACACTGCCGAATGCTTGTTTAATCTCGGCAAAGATTTGCTCAATTGCTGCTTCGTCATTGACATTTAATGCCATACCTTTGCCTTTAAGTCCCGCCGCTTGAATGGCGTCGGTGATTTTTGCTGCGCCGCTGTCTGTAGTGGCAGTGCCGATGACGGTTGCGCCCGCCTGACCCAAGGCGAGCAGGGTAGCTTTGCCGATACCGCGGCTTGCGCCGCTGACTAAGGCGATTTTTCCTGTTAATGTATTCATTTATCTATTGCTCCAAAAAGCTGCGCAAACCTTCTAATTGGTCTGGGCTGTCGAAATTGCCGGCACTGATACGGCTGTCGATACGTTTTGCCAATCCGCTCAATACTTTGCCGGGACCGACTTCAATCACTTTACTAACGCCGGCATCGGCGAGTGCCGTAATGCAATCCGTCCATAAAACGGGTTCATATAATTGTGCGCCCAATGCGGCTTGGATACCGTAGCGGTCTTTGTGTTGTTTGGCATCAACGTTGAAAATCACGGGGATTTTCGGTTCCTGCCAATGAATTTGGTCTAAGAAGAGGCTAAATTTTGCGGCGGCGGAACGCATCAGCGGTGTATGGGACGGTACGCTGACCGGCAATAAGACCGCGCGTTTGGCGCCTGCGGCTTTGGCGGCGACAATTGCTGCATCAACAGCTGCTTTTTTACCGCCGATGACGACTTGACCGGGAGAATTGTAGTTTGCCGGATAGACTTCTCCGCCTTCGGTACCGCTGCATACTTCGCGCACCGCTTTGTCTTCCAAGCCTAAAATTGCCGCCATTGCGCCTTCGCCGAAGGGAACGGCTTCTTGCATAATGCTGCCGCGTTGATGAACCAAAGCGACGGCTTCGGCAAAAGGTAGGGCTTCAGCAACCGTTAAGGCGCTGTATTCGCCGAGAGAATGTCCGGCTAAAAATTGCGGGCTAATCGCTAATTCTTGTTGCAGCACTTCATAGGCGGCATAGCTGGCAGTCAGCAGAATCGGCTGGGTGTAAATGGTGTGATTGAGTTGGTCATCAGGGTTTTCCTGCACGATGGTCCATAAATCTTTGCCGATAATATCGCTGGCTTCTTGAAAGCGTTGCAGGACTTGCGGAAATTGCTCGCTGAGCGCTTTAAGCATGCCGAGGGATTGCGAACCTTGTCCCGGGAAGATGAGGGCTAACATAGAATCTCCTTTTAGTAGCTGAGAATGCAACCGCCCCAAGTGAAGCCTGCGCCGAATGCTTCAAGCAGCACTTTGTGCCCGCGCTGAATTTTTCCGCAACGGATGCCGTCGTCTAAGGCAAGCGGCACGGAAGCGGCAGAGGTATTGGCGTGTCGGTCGACCGTTACAATAACTTTCTCCATGGGCAAATTCAAGTGTTCTGCGGTGGCGGCAATGATGCGTAAATTCGCTTGATGCGGCACGAGAAAATCAATGTCTTGCGCTTGCATTTGGCATTGTTCGAGCAGTTCGCCGACTAAGCTGCTAAGGCTTTTTACCGCTACTTTAAAGACTTCGCGTCCTTGCATTTGCACATAGGGAGAGCGTTGCGCCAAATTTTCATTGGCAGCGCCGGCGCCTTTGTCAATTAATAGCAGCGGACCGTGAGCGCCGTCGCTATGCAGGCTGAATCCGTAAATGCCGGGGGTTTCGCTAGCCTCGACAATAACGGCACCGGCACCATCGCCGAACAAGACTGCTGTGTTGCGGTCCTGCCAGTCCACATGACGACTCAGAACATCAACGCCGATGACTAAAGCGCGGCGCGCCATGCCGCTTTGGATGTAGGCATTTGCCGTAGCCAAAGCAAAAATGAAGCCGGAACAGGCAGCGGAAACATCTAAGGCGGGAATCGGGCGGAAAGGCAGTCTTGCCTGTAATTGCGAAGCATTGCTAGGAAAAACATATTCCGGCGTACTGGTGCCGATAATAATGAGGTCGATGTCTTGCGCCTCATAAGGACTGGCGGCTAAAGCCGCTATCGCGGCTTGCTCGCACATATCGGTGCTGCTTTCATTATCCGCGGCAATATGACGTTGCTTAATGCCGGTACGGCTTTGTATCCACTCGTCAGAAGTATCCATCATGGCGGATAAATCGTGATTGCTAAGCACTTTCTGGGGCAAATAGCTGCCGGTGCTGACAATGCGGGTATAAATCATGCGGGTTTTTCTTCTTCTAGGGGAGGGAGGAGGGTTAATTGCGTACGGATGCGTTCTAAAATACCGTTGCTTGCCGCTAAATAGGCGCGGCTGATGGCATTGGCAAAAGCAAAAGCATCGGCATTGCCGTGGCTTTTGACAACAAGCCCTTGCAAGCCTAATAACATGGCGCCGTTATAAATACGCGGATCCATCGTGCCTTTGAGCTTTTTCAAGATGGGCAATGAGCAAAGTGCGGCTAATTTGGTCAACAAATTGCGCTTGTATTCGCACTCAAGGCTTAATTGAATGAATTTGGCGATGCCTTCAACCGATTTCAGCGCCACATTGCCGACGAATCCGTCGCAGACCACAACGTTCAGCCCTTGTTTGAGGAAAATGTCGTTACCTTCGATGTTGCCGATGTAGTTGATAGGCGCTTGGGCAAGCAGTTTGCCTGCTTCTTTAACCGTATCATTGCCTTTAATCGCTTCTTCGCCGATATTGAGCAAACCGACGGTAGGCTGCGGATTATTATCCAATGCTTTGGATAACTCGGAACCCATGATGGCGAATTGTTCCAATTGCTCGGGTTTGACATCGACGTTGGCACCGAGGTCTAAGCAATGGACGTGCCCGTGCATTGCCGGCAGGGTGGCGCAAATCGCCGGACGCGAAATGCGGGGGAGCATTTTGAGAATGTAGCGCGCGCTTGCCATTAATGCGCCTGTGTTGCCCGCGCTGACGCAGGCTTGAGCACGACCGTCGCGCACCATTTCAATGGCGCGCCACATGGAAGAATCGTTTTTATGCCGCAAAACATTGGTCGGCAGTTCGTCCATCGCCACAATTTGCGAGCTGTGCAAAATCTCACAGCGATTTTTGTCTAATTGGGCGAAAAGGGCGTGCGTTTGAATGGCTTGCTCGTCGCCAACCAAAAGCAAATGCAACGCCGAATGCTGCTGTTGAGCAATTTGCGCTGCTGCCAGTGTGCTGTCTAAGCCAATATCGCCACCCATTGCATCAATGGCGATAGTGACTGTGTTTGTCTGTGTCATCGCGAAGACGCTGAGACTTATTCTTCGTCTTGGAAGTCGAGCGTGTCAGCAGGTTTGACGATGGCTTGGCGGCCGCGGTAGAAGCCGTCTTTGCTTACATGATGGCGTAAGTGGCGTTCGCCGCTGGCGCTGTCGGTTGAAATGGTGGCGAAGCCTAAAGCATCGTGGCTGCGGCGCATGTCACGTTTTGAAGGGGTTTTGCGGTTTTGTTGAACTGCCATGGTTTACTCCTTGTTATTCATTAAATCTTTCAGTTGGGCAAAAGGACTTTGCGGCGCTTCAGCTTCAGTTTGAGCGATGCGGCTTTGTTCAATCGGCAACTGGCAATTGTCGTGCTTGGCAATCATGGGCATTGCCAATAGCACTTCTTCTTCTAAAAACCACGCCAAATCAATTTCTTCATCGGCGCAGACGAGTGTTTCTCTGCCGTCTTCGATTTGCTCTTCTTGGGCTTCGGAGCGCAGAAGAAGGTAGTCGAAGGGCAAGTCCGCCTGCCACTGCATCGCTTGTAAACATCGTTGGCAAGTCAAACTAAGCGATACCTTAAGCTGACCTTTGAGGTGTGCTTTGTTGTCGCTATCGCAATAGCCTTCTATATAGACTTGCATCGGCTTGTGCGCTTCCGCCCAAGCTTTGAGTTCTTGGCTCTGATGAAGATCAAAGGCACCGGAAACGATTCTGCGGCTGCGGGCAAAAAGCCACGGTTCTATGAAACGAGGCAGGGGCTGGTCGGCAGGATGGCGCATCATACATTCAACTCTTTGAAGTGTCAAAAATCTCTTAGCTGTGGACGTATTGGTCGATATAGACATAAGCAATATCGGAAATTTCGCGCATGCGATTGCTACGTTCGGTAATCCAACGGCTGTAATTGCCAGCGGAATTGCTTTTCTCGATGATGCCTGTGAAGGTGTAGGGGCGCAATTGTCCAAAGCGGTTACGGTAGGCAATGATACCGAAGTTTCCGCATAAACGCGAGGTCGAGCCGGTTTTGTCGTAAACGCTGAGGGTCTCGGGGATGTGTTGGGTGTTGACGCTGATGCGGTCGTGGTTTTTGATGCCCATCATTTCTTTTAAGAGGCGGGCGCCCGGCATTTGCTCGTGCCAAAGGGCGTATAAAAAGCGGCTGTAATCGGCGGCGGAGGCTTTGTTACGATAGGTTTTGCCGCCGGCAGGGATGTTTTCCACGATTTGGATGTCGCGGAAGATGTCGGGGGCATGTTTGCGCAGCATCCATTGCACGCTCTTGGGACCGCCCACGCGGCTGAAGAAGTTGTTGGTGTATTCGTTGTTACTGTCGACGATCATGGCGCGCATTTCATCGATAATGCGGCTGTTGAGCGGATAGGCGCCGGCGTTTTTGAGGTAGTGGCAGTAGAGATAGGCTTGGATGACCATAGGTTTGACCATGCTGGCGCTTTGCATCGGGCGGTTTTCATTGATGCCTGCGTAGCTTTTTCCTGTGAGGATGTCGGTAATGTGCCAAGCGGTTTTTTCATCTGCGCTGATCAGTCCGTTTTGACGCATGTCGCTGACCGCCGCTTGGATTTGCGCGTTTAAATCCGCCAGCAGGCTTTGCATGATGATTTGCGCGCGCGCAGGAATCAGCGGGCTTGCGGCAAGCAAGGCGGCGCTTTTGAGGAATTGTCTTTTGCTTAATGCCATGGTCTTGATAAAAAATGAAAGCGCGCAGTCTAGCAAATTTTTACTGCGTGGGGGAGGGGTGCTGTCTGAGCAGGTATTGCAGATAGCTTTGCCGCCAAGCGGGGCCGGGGTCGCTTTTGCGTTGCGGGGCAATGTGGCTGTGGTGGGTAATGTGTTCTAGGTTGAATGTCGGGTGGCGGACGTGCATGGCGATGATGAGTTGCGCACAGCTTTGGTACTGGCGCAGGGTGTAAGGGATGCGGTCTGCACCGTTGAGTTCGATACCGAGGGAGAAGTCGTTGCAGTTTTCTCGTCCTTGATATTGCGATTGTCCGGCATGCCAAGCGCGTTTGAAGGTAGAGACGTATTGCGTGATTGCGCCGTTGCGGGCGATGAAGAAATGCGTGCTGACGCGTAAATCGGCAATGCCGTCAAAGTAGGGATGTATGTGGCGGTCATCCGCGAGTGTGCCCAGAAATAGGGCGTCAATGTATTGGCTGCCGAAATCGAGCGGCGGCAGGCTGATGTTGTGCAAGACACAGAGGCTGATGTCTTGGCCGTCGGGGCGTTCATTGTAATGAGGAGAGGGAAGGTGGCGGGAGTCGGGGGCTTGCAACCAGCCTTGGGCATCAATAAAAAATGGCTTCATGTTGAGAATTTGCTGTGGTTTTGCACAGATTTTATCCACAGGCGGAGATTTTTCAAGCATGGCGGCGGTTTATTCCAAAGCAAGAAATAAATTTGAAATAATTACAATAACCTGTTTTATTCAATTGTTTTTAAACGATTTATTTTTATATGCTCAATTTTTGCGCAAGTGCTTAAACCTCGGTTGCCGTTTGAAAAAAATCTCGTTCGGGCGGAGTTGTCCAAGGTTATCCACAATTCGCGTGGATAAGTGAATAAGGCTTAATCTTGGAAAAAAATGCCCCGCAGAGCAGGGCAAAGAAGAGGATTTTCATGTGAATTTGAAAAGGGTTTAGGGCAGCAGATTGTCATCCGAACCTTCGTTGATGCTCTCGAAGAGGAAGGTGGACATGTAGCGTTCCGAGCCGTCCGGCAGCATGACGAGCAAGACGGAGCCTTCTGCAGCTTTTTGCGCGAATTGCAAGGCGGCATTGAAGGTCGCGCCGCCGGAGATGCCGGTTTGAATGCCTTCTTGGGTGGCGAGGGCCAGGGCGGTGTCGCGGGCTTCTTCGTCGCCGACGGGAATGAGGTGGTCATAGATGTTTTGGTTCATGGTTTCGGCAATGAAATCGGGTACCCAGCCTTGAATTTTATGCGGCGCCCATTCTTTGCCGCCCAGCAATTGGGCGTTGACGGGTTCGGTAGCGACAATTTCCAGTTGCGGACGCGCTGCTTTAAGGACTTCGCCTGTGCCTGAAATGGTGCCGCCTGTGCCGTAGCCGCTGACGAAATAATCGAGTCGGCGGCCGGCGAAGTCGCGCAGAATTTCAGTGGCGGTGGTTTCGCGATGATATTGCGGGTTGGCGGGATTGGCGAATTGATTGGCGAGGAACCAGCCGTTTTTCTCAGCTAATTCTTTGGCGACGCGCACCATGCCTTGTCCGCGTTCGGCGGCAAGGGTTAAGATGACTTTGCCGCCGAAGCTGCGGATGAGTTTGCGTCGTTCAACCGAGAAGGTTTCTGTCATGACGGCGACGAAAGGATAGCCTTTTGCCGCGCAGACCATTGCCAAGGCAATGCCTGTGTTGCCGGAGGTAGCTTCCACGACGGTTTGCCCCGGTTTTAAGAGTCCGCGGCGTTCGGCGTCGGTAATGACGGCATATGCCAAGCGGTCTTTAACCGAACCGCCGGGATTGCGCGATTCCAATTTGACGTACATTTCCACGTGTTTCGGTGCCAGACGGTTGATACGCACGATCGGCGTGTGTCCGATGGTGTCGAGAATGTTGTTGTAAATCATGGGAACTCCTGCTTATTGATAGGTGGGGCTATGGTAGTGGATTTATGATGCCGGGGAAAGAGGATTTATTTATAGCCTTATAGCGTCAGGTTATGGGCTTTATTATGCGATTTGGTTATGAAATCCTGTTGAGCGGAGAAAAATGGGGCTTGAATGCGCTTGCAAATTTTTGATTGGGTATTGGATTTGCATAATTTTGCACATTGTTAACAGCGTATCTGCCAAATAAGCGAAAAGAATATGAAATTACGACAACTGCAATGTGTGTGGGCAGTAGTGCATAACGGCTACAATGTAACGGCCGCCTCGGAGGCTTTGCATATGTCGCAGCCGGCGGTCAGCAAGCAGATTAAGATGTTTGAAGATATGTTGGGTATGCAGGTCTTTAAACGCAATAGCAAAAGTTTTACCGGTTTGACGCCTTTGGGCGATGCTTTAATGCCGGAAATCGACCGCGTGCTGCTGGGTATCGAGAATATCCGCCAGCTGGGGCTGCGCTCGCAGGAAGAGCGTTTTTCGCAATTGCATATCGCCACGACCAATACTTTGGCGCATTACCGCCTTTCCAGCACCATGCCTTATATGCAGCGGGCTTATCCGAATATTCCACTCAATATCATGGAAGGAACCAATAGCCAGATTTTAGAGTGGGTACAAAATCAAGAGGCGGATTTCGCTTGGTTTTCCGCCTTATCTTTAGCTCCCTATGCTAGCGAGTTGCGGCAATTGATTTATTTGCCGGCGATGAGTTGGGATTTAGTCGTCGTACTGCCTAAAAATCATCCTTTGGCGGCAAAAGGTCCGCAATCTTTGGCGGATGTGGCGAAATATCCTTTGATTACTTATGTCACCTCGCATAAAGGTCCTTCGGGCTTGGCGAGCGTGATGGCGGAAGCCGGTTTGCAGCCGCGAATTATTGTTACCGCGCGCAGCGCGGATATGATGAAAAGTTATGCCCGCCGCGGCATGGGGGTTGCCGTGATTGCGGATATGGCATATAACCATGAATTGGATAAGGATTTGGTCATGTATCCGCTCTCGCCCTGGGTGGGGCAGTTCCAAACCTATCTGGCTTGGCACGAAACCAAGCGTCTGCGCGCCGTGCATTATGATTTCATTGAACAAATTGTGCCGGATGCGGATAAATCCGCGGTACAAAGTCATATTCGCCGTATTCAAATCGGCAAGGATCCTGAGGGTTGGGTGATTTAAGCGCCTTGCGCAGGCAGTTGCGCGGACGGCGGCAGGCGATTGCAGGCATGTCGCGTCAGCAAAAAAGCGTGGCAGCGGTGCAATATGCGCGGCAGTTTTTGGCGCAATTATCTTCTTCGCAGCATATCGGCGTTTTTTTGTCTTTGCCGGAAGAAATAGACAGCCGCCCGCTGATCAGTTTTTTATGGCAGCAGGGCAAATCTTTATATTTGCCGATTGTTTCGGCGAAAGATTCACCGCTGATATGGCGCGAATACCGCCAAGACACGAGTTTAAGCAAAGACCGTTTCGGTATTGAAATACCTGCTGATAATTCAGAAGATTGGCAGGGAAAATTGGATGTTGTGTTCCTGCCTTTGGTCGGCGTGGATAGGTGCGGAAACCGTCTCGGCATGGGCGGAGGCTTTTATGACCGCTCGTTTGCCGATAAAATACGCGGGCATTCCCCTTGGCTAATTGGCTTTGCTTATGAATGCCAGTTGATTGAACATCTCCAGCGGCGAGACTGGGATGTGCCACTAGATGCTCTCGTCACTGAAGCGCAATTGTTGCATTTTATTTAAGGAGTTTTTATGAGTCTTAAGCGTGATCTCACCCGTATCAGCCATCACACCAAAATCGTTGCCACTCTCGGTCCTGCCAGCAGCGAGGTAGAGATTCTCGAGCAGATGATTCGTGTGGGTTTGAATGTGGTGCGGTTTAATTTCAGTCATGGCACCGCGGCTTTCCACGAAGAAAATGCACGCAAAGTGCGCGAGGCTTCAGAGCGCGCCGGCCGTCAAGTAGCGATTATTGCGGATTTGCAAGGCCCTAAAATCCGCGTCGGCAAAATTGAAAACGGTCGCATTGATTTGGTCGAAGGCGATACGTTTATTTTAGATGCGGCTTATAAAGGCGAGGGCAATCAGCAGCGCCTCGGCTTGGATTATGAAAATCTGCCTAATGACGTCGCGCCGGGCGATATTTTGTTGTTGGACGACGGTTTGTTAACGCTGACGGTGAAAAAAGTGGACGGCAGCGAGATCCATACCATCGTTGAAAACAGCGCGCCGCTGAAAAGCAATAAAGGCATCAATAAGCAAGGCGGCGGTTTGTCGGCGCCGGCTTTGACCGAAAAAGACATGGAAGATTTGAAAACCGCATTAGCCATCGGCGTGGATTATGTGGCGATCAGCTTTGTGAAATCGGCTGCGGATATGGAATTGGCGCGCCAATTGGTTATGCAGGGAAGTTCTGCGGGGCATAGCGTGCAGCCGGGCTTGATTGCGAAAATCGAGCGCGTGGAAGCGATTCAAAACTTGGAAGAAATCATTAAAGCCAGCGACGGTATCATGGTGGCGCGCGGCGATTTGGCAGTCGAAGTCGGCAATGCTGCCGTACCTGCTCTGCAAAAACAAATGATTTCAATGGCACGCAAATTACGCCGCTTTACCATTACCGCCACTCAGATGATGGAAAGCATGATTGTCAATCCGGTGCCGACCCGCGCGGAAGTATCCGATGTGGCGAATGCCGTATTAGACGGTACGGATGCGGTTATGCTGTCTGCCGAATCGGCGGTGGGTAAATATCCTTTTGAAACCGTGCGTACCATGGCGATTATCTGCCAAGCGGCGGAAAAAGCGGAGCATCCGTTGGAAAATATTGATATGAATATCAATTCGGCCAACCGTATCGACCATGTGATTGCCGAAGGCGCAGTATATGCGGCGCGTAAAATCAATGCCAAAGCCATTGTGGCTTTGACTGAAAGCGGCACCACGCCTTTCCAAATGAGTCGCTACGGCGTGAATATTCCGATTTACGCACTGACTTCCAATGTCAACGTACAGCGTAAAATGGCGATTTACCGCGGCGTACGTCCGATGATGTTGGATGTGAGCAAAGACCAAGAAACTGCCATTCAAGAAGTGGAAGCGCATCTGCAATTCCGCGGCGTGGTAGAAAGCGGCGATTTGTTCGTGATCACCAGCGGTATGCAAATGCGTCAGCAAGGCGCTACTAATACTTTGCAAATTTATCGCGCTAAATAATCCTATAATCCTGTGTAAAACGCCCCTTCGCGGGGCGTTTTTGCTAGAGAAGGAAAAGCCGGCATATGCCGGCTTTTCTATTGATTGTTGATGAACGAGGCGGATTAAGGAATGCTTATGCCGCCTTTTGTTTTATAGTCGAAGAATTGAAAAAGTATTACGGCGTTGGCTCGCCTTGTACTACTTTTCCACTTCTCCGACTATAGTCATCGATATTCTTTAGACTAAAGCAACGCCGCTTAAGTCAATAAAAAGCCCGGCAATCGTAGCGCTCATCAGGTTTGCCAAAGTACCGGCGATAACGGCTTTCATGCCCAAACGCGCAATATCGGAGCGGCGATTAGGCGCCATGCTGCCGATGCCGCCGATTAAAATCGCAATCGCGCTTAAATTGGCGAATCCGCACAAAGCAAAAGTGATGATGGCTTTGGTTTTATCGCTAAGCATAATGACGGCATCAGGTTGTAAATATTTAGCAAATTCCAAATAGCCGACAAATTCGTTAACGGCTAATTTCATACCGATCATTTGCCCGGCAATGCCCGCTTCACTCCAAGGCACGCCGATTAAATAGGCGAGCGGCTGGAAGATATAGCCAAGCAGCACTTGCAGGGTCAATCCTTCAATGCCGAATAATCCGCCGATTCCACCGATAATGCCGTTAATCAATGCAATCATAGCGATAAAGGCGACAAGCATTGCCCCCACATTCACCGCTAATCTCATACCCGAGCTGGCACCATTCGCAAGTGCTTCGACAATATTATGCGGTTTTTCTTCGTCATGCGATTCCTCTAAGGTATCGCGGAAAGTTTCTGTTTGCGGATACAATAATTTAGCAAACAGCAAACCTGCCGGAGCCGCCATAAACGAAGCAGCGATCAAATAGGTTAAAGGCACACCCATGCCCGCGTAACCCGCCAATACCGAACCCGCAATCGAAGCGGTACCGCCCACCATAATGGCAAACAATTCGGATTCTGTCATACGGCTGACAAAGGGTTTAACGACTAAGGGCGCTTCTGTTTGTCCGACAAAAATATTGGCTGCCGCAGACATGGATTCGGCTTTTGACGTGCCTAGGGCTTTTTGCAAACCGCCGCCTAAAATTTTAATAACCCATTGCATGACACCAATATAATAAAGCACGGAAATTAACGCGGAGAAAAAGATAATTACCGGCAATACTTTAACCCCAAAAATAAAGCCGACGTTTGAAGGATCGGCTAATCCTCCGAAAATAAAATTAATGCCTTCGTTGCCGTATGCAATTACAGCGCTGACGCCGTTAGCCATGGATAAAAGTGCATTGCGTCCTGCCGGTACATATAAAATCAATGCTGCAAAAGCAATTTGAATAGATAATGCACCTAATACCGTTCTGAAATTAATGGCTTTTTTATTATTAGATAATAAAAAGCCGATTCCTAAAAGAACAAAAACACCTAAAATACTAATTAATATACTCATAAAAACCCCATCGGATTATCAATAAATAGTCATCACTTTCTGAATACCGCATTGTTCTGCATAAGCCGACAATTCGTCGGTTTCTTTTATGCTGGGAACAAATTTTTCTAACCCATTAGCATCTCTGGCTCCTTTCGTATGAACACGGATAATTTTTAGCAACACATCAGGATATGCTTGAAGCAGTAATGCCACTTTATGAATTAAAGATTTGGCATCAAAAAACTGATTGATAAATACCAAGCGGACTTCTTCAATTTTTTCTTCAGGCAACAGTTTGGATAAATTATATAAATTTCTTTGTAAATTCTCCGGTCTTATATGATGTTTATCGGGAAACAGATTTTCCGGCACGATTCCCTGATGATTTTTGCGGTCTAAACATAAACTTTGCAGCCCCATGCCATCGCCTTTTAAATCAAATAAAAATTTATCTGTTACGGCAATTAAGGGTTTGATAACTTCATAATTGAAAAATCCGCTGCTGTCTAAATAGCAAGTTAGTCCTTCATTTTTCAATGCTTCAAATAAAGGAATAATTTGCTGATAATGAATAGTCGGCTCTCCGCCGGAAATCGTTACGCCTCGAATAAAAGGCACTGCATCCATGACTTGTTCATATAAATATTGCAAACTGACTAATTGGGCATCTTTTGAATAACGGGGAATAGTTTCCGGATTATGGCAATACAGACAGTTTAATTTGCAGCCTTGCAGGAAAATGCTGGTTCTATTCCCTTGTCCTTCAACATTGGAAAAGGGAATGATTCGATGCAGAGGCACAAATATTTCAGAAAGCATTGCCATGAAATTATCGTTACGCGCTAATATTTACATTGTCTTCATCGCGCAATTGGCGATCAAATACATTTGCGCAATCATCAGTTCCTGAGCCGTACCATGTGGTATCACGCAATACCGCTTCGCCTTTGCGATATTTTTCCACTTCGCTTTTCTTAACCAAATATCCGGTTACGCGGATTAAATCGGTATTTTTCAAATAGGTTGTGATATAGCGATAACCATTGGCAAAAGAACCGTCAATAATATCGACGACGGCATCTAAATGATCGGTGTAAGTTTGGTCAAAAGCGAATAAATCTCCCGTTCCTGAAGGGAAATATTTATGGAATGGAGCAGATTGTTTTAAATGCGCCAATAATGTCGGCTCTTCTCCAACGCGGATGCGGTGCGCCGGCGTATTCAGTTTATCTTCGGCATGATTATTAGCGCCGACTTGTGCATGCAATAAATATTGGTTATTGGTGCGTTCCACATATAAACCTGTGTGCGCATCATTGACTTGCTGCAATGTATCCATAATTAAGATGGCGATTTCGTCTCCGCGCTTGCTTTGTCCGAAAGTTTCGTTAATGCCTTCTTGTTTCAGCAAATGATTGACGGCATCTGCCAAGCCGACAATAGCAATCATGCTGGTGAAATTGCTTCTTTTAATAAAACCTTCTTTTACTAAAAAACTGCTGCTGAAAAAGTTGCTTTCTTCTACAAGGAATTTATGCCGTTTATCCATAGTAGAAAGCGCAAGATTTGCGACTTTCGGCAGCAATTGATGAATCATTTCATCAAGACTTTGGCAAGCACGCGCAATCGTTCCTAAGCGCAGACGGGTAAGCGTATAAGCGCCGCCGCATTCCGGCAGCGCGTTATAGCAGCTGGCAATCCCGTAATCATCGCCTAAATCTGCGCGGTAATAGGCATCATTGGCAAAAGAGGGTTTAGAAACTAATAAACAGGCTTTAGCAGCCAATTCGGCAAATTCGCGCGACGTTTTTTCTTTATCATAGCGAATACTCATATTGGGCGTGGTATTTTCTAATTCAATCACCGCTTTTAATATCAAACGCCCCGCTTTAGTATCATATGGGCCGATATTGGCATGGCAGAATGAATCAGGAATGGTTTTATCGATATGATTTAAAAATCTCTTGATTTTAATATAGTCCTGTTCTTCATTTGTAATAAGAGGATCTAATAAGACATCCAATCTTCCGATATAGACCGGATAAGTCGTGATGGAAGGGACATGAGAATATAGAATCAGCAAGCCGTCTAAAGCCTCGTCTAAGTCTTTAGGCGCAGGCAAATCTAAAAATTCGCAACCTTTGCGGATGTAAACCTCATAGTCCGGCAAAATGTAGCGCGGACGGAAAATCGCATAGCCTTCGTTGAGGTCGCAGATCATTTGGTTTTCGATATGTTCCCACTCTTCCTCGGTATAGCCGAGCAATTCGGTGGGCTTAAATAGACGTTCGGCGATGTTCGCCAAACACATCACTTTTTGCTGGTAGGTCAGATTGTTGGCTTTAACAGTATCTAAAATGTCTTGTAATGATGCTTGCATGATTAATCCTCCATATAATCAGAATGTTAAACTATATTGCAACGTCTTGGTAAAGGTATATTAACAAATTTATAGAATAAATAACAAGTAATGTTTTCTTTGAATGCAGAAAAAACCACAATATTTTTCACAGAAAACCTCAAAAAATCTCATTCTTTCTGCTTGCATAAAAAATGAGAAAAATTAATTCTCTACATTTCAATGTTGAAGAACAAATTTCATGCTAAAAGATCTGAAAAATCTTATCCTATAAGACTTTTAGTGAGCTTAATAGAGCTTTGACCGCAAAGGCCGCTGTTTGCGGCTGATAACTAGCGCTTTTCAAAGGAGAAAACACATGAATTTATCCCCTCTGTTACTTACGGTTTGCTTAAGCCTTGCTTGTTTACAAGCATCTGCCGCAGCTGATAAAGCAACTGCTTCAGTAAAAGAAGCAGCCGAGGCGCAGCAACGCATCGAACTGATGCAAAGTTTTGAATATAGCGATGAAAAACAATGTTATGCCGTGATTATGCCGGGCGAGGAAGCGCGTCCTATTTTGAATTTGCTCGTCTCCTCTTACGGCCTGCCGGATTTCGATAAAGCTGCATTGCAAAGCGCTTTAGAAGCCGCAGTTGCGCGCGGCTGCGATGTTAATGAGCTGGGACAGGCAGGCTTAAGTCCTCTGCATGAGGCGGTCTTGTTTAATGAGCCGGAATTGGTGCGCTTTCTGCTCGCCCATGGCGCGGATATCGAACAAAAAATTCAGCGTCCCGACAGCGCAGTCCATGAGTTAAACGCCCGACAGTTTTTAGACAAACTCCTATTGCTTGCCGCCGAAGGCAAGGGCGATATGCGCGATCGCAGTGCCGTGCAAGCCGCCTTGGCGCAGGCGGAGAAAACGCGGGAAAATCAAGAAAAATAAATCATTATCAGAGATGTAAAGTATTGCCTAGCATTTTTACCCGCCACAGCCCATGCTATACTGCGCCGCCTTGAATAGGCGGCGCAATCGCGATATATCGCAGGGCGTTGTTTCTGATATTAGCCTTAGGAATTAGGATAGAACTATGCGTACAGAATTTGACCTCATCATTGTCGGCGCCGGTCCAAGCGGATTGAGTTTGTGCCGCGCATTAGCCGACAGCGGTTTAGATATCGCCGTGATTGACCTGCATTCGGCGGAAGAGCTGAGCAATCCGCCTTTTGACGGACGCGAAATCGCGCTCACCCATCCCTCAAAACATATCTTGGAAAACCTAGGCATTTGGCAGGGCTTTGCCGAAGATGAGATTTATTTCTTGCGCGAAGCCAAAGTCGTCAATGGCGACAGCCCGTATCAACTGCATTTCGCCCTGCCGCCGACCGACAGCAAAAAACGCCCGATTGATACGCTCGGCTATTTGGTTTCCAATCATAATATCCGCCGCGCCGCCTATGCCGCCGCGCAAAAACAACATAATCTCCATTGGTTTTTGCAGGAAAAAGTCGTACATAGCACCAGCGATGCGCAGCGTGCCAGCGTTACGTTATCTAATGGTACGCAATTGCATGCCCCATTATTGGTTGCCGCCGACAGCCGTCTTTCTAGTGTGCGCCGCCAAATGGGCATCGTCTGCGATATGCATGATTTCGGGCGCACTGTCTTGGTTTTCCGTCTTGAACACAGCATCAGCAATGACCATACCGCCTTTGAATGCTTCTTCTACGGCTCGACTCTAGCCCTGTTGCCGCTTACAGACCACATTACCAACTGCGTGATTACCATCGACAGCCGCAAAGTACACACCTTGACTTCGCTCGCACCGCAAGCCTTAGCCGACCATGTTGCCGCGCAAGTGCAGCACCGCTTTGGTGAAATGCGTTTAATCAGCGAAGTTTGCGACTATCCGCTGATGGGAACCCATGCTCGCCGTTTCCATGCCACACGTTGCGCCTTGATTGGCGATGCCGCCTGCGGCATGCATCCTGTTACCGCGCATGGCTATAATCTGGGACTGCAAAGTCAGGAAATTTTGGCACGTCTGATATTGCGTCAACACGGACAAGGCAAGGACATCGGCGCGGATAATATGCTCGCCGCCTATACCCGCCAGCATCAAAGAAATACTTTACCGCTCTATCACGGCACGAATTTGATTGTAAAACTCTTTACCCGCGAAACGCCGATAGCGAAAGTTGTGCGCGGCGGCGTATTGCGTGTGAGCAATAAACTGCCCTTTTTGAAAACCATCATCACGCGGCAACTGACCGGTTAATTGCTCTATGATTCTCTGTTGTGATGAAAAAGCGCCTGTAAAGGCGTTTTTTCATGCCGGATTACTTGGTGAGGTTTCGGCGGCATTTTCCTGCGCTTGCCAGCGATAGGGAAGAATAAAACATAAGAGATTGAGTAGAAATAGCCAGCCGTAGCGCGTTTCAAAGGAATGGGCGGCCATGATTTGGTATTGAATCAGCCATGGGCGGAGCAGCGAAAAAATATAGTCAATTCAAACCAAAGTAGTACGATAATCTATTCTCTACCGTCTTAAATTCTGACAAATGGCTTCTCAACCATTGCTTGATATTAGCCCACGTCTTTTCAATGGGATTTAACTCCGGAGAGTAAGGCGGTAGCGCT
>NZ_JBXGGR010000067.1:0-11324 GCF_056855035.1 Suttonella sp. | reverse complement strand
AAAAATCATCTACTTGGCAGAAAAGTGTTGTAAGATATTCCATGTTAAAGGGCTTTTGTGATGGTTTGTTTCGTCAAAACAGTAGATTATCACAATTGCTCTTTATTTTTTAGTGGGGTGCTTATCCCGAACTCAGGTTATCATTAAGGAGAAAATTATCAGCAAAATCCATGAGGAGCCATCAAAAGAGGGTAGCGTGATATCGGCGAACAGATTATCCGGCAGTAGGCTTTCCTCTTTGTAAAAGCGTTCGATGCTCAGATGATTGTCTGTGTTTGTCGCGATATCGGCTGCATGAAAATGTATCGTCTTAAAAAATATTCTGTAAACAATATAGCTGATGCCAAACCAGCAAAATACCCCAAAATTCGTGTTGCGAACCAGTTTCGGGTGTTTATACCAAAAATAGCAGGCGGAAGCATTGTGATAAAAATCCTTATCATATTGCTCATCGGAAACAGGGGCATGGGATGGTGTCGTCATAAAATTTCTTTAATCCTTACAAATGCCTGATGCCGCTAAAAGCGCATACAATCATTTAACATCAATAGACAAGCTATGGTATCGCATCTTGCGGCGGCTGTCTTTCTCTCACGCTATAGCCGATGTGGCTTTTGCCATATCGGCATTATCACCGCTGTTCTTTTGCAGAAACCCTGCAATCTAAGACTTGATTACTACTGAAAAAAGCAAATTTTTTGGCAAAAACAAGTTGAGATAATAAGGATTTTCATTTTGTTTTTTGCTAGAATTTGCTTTTCTCATCATGACGACAAGCTAATGATTGCAAATAAACCTTATTCATCACAACAAGTTGCGCCGCATGCTTTTGCCGAGCGGCGTTCATTGCAGCCTATTTGGGGTGGGGTCCCTGTGGCGGCGGAAGAATGGCAAACTTTGTTTCGGCAGGAAATCGCCCGTCCTCTAGAGCAAGATGCTTTGGCATATATCCACATTCCTTTTTGTGCCAATCATTGCGTATTTTGCGGCTTTTACCGCAATCCTTGGCATGATGAGCAAAGCGCGATATATGTCGATAAGGTCATTGGGGAGCTGGCGCAAGAAGCGCAAATGCGTTCGGACAGCGGCAAAATTCGTGCAGTGTATTTTGGCGGCGGCACGCCCACCGCTTTGCATACTGCGGATTTAGTACGCTTAATTGAGGCTTGTCGGCGTTATTTGCCCTTGGCGGAGGATTGTGAATTTACACTTGAAGGGCGGATTCGTCATTTTGATTTAGATAAAGCACGGGCATGTATTGCGGCGGGCGTGAATCGAATTTCGATTGGCGTGCAAACCTTTAATACGGAAATTCGGCGCAAACTGGGGCGCAAATTCAGCGGCGACGAAGCTTATCAATATTTAGAACAATTGGCGCGTGAAAAAGTGGTCTTGGTAGCGGATTTAATGTTTGGTTTGCCGCGTCAAGATGATGCCGTTTGGGCGCAGGATATTGCACGCGCCTGCGCCCTGCCTTTAGCGGGACTGGACACTTATGCTTTTAATTTATTCCCGCAATTGCCGATTAACCGCATGATTGAAAATGATAAGTTTCCGGCGCCGCCCTCTTTGGCGGAGCAAAGCTGCCATTATGCCTATGCGGTAGAAACCCTAATGGAAAACGGCTGGCTGCAAGTCAGCAACAGCCATTTTGCCCGCCCTGATGGTGGGGAACGTAATTTATATAACACGCTGGTGAAATCTAATATGCCTTGTTTGGCATTCGGCTCTGGGGCGGGGGGAAATATTGGGGCGTATAGCTATATGGTGCAGGCTGATTTGCAACAATATCTTGATACGCCTTCAGGCGAGAAAAACATTCTCTTTATGAGCCGCCAGGGCGAACATAAAGCCCTGCTTGCTCAAGTGCAGCATGATATCGAGCTTGGGCAAATTGACAGCACATTATTCAAACAGCATCCTCATGCTTTGCGGCAGATTCAAGCATGGGCAGAACAAAATTTACTCAACATTGACCAAAACGGGCTGGCGCATTTGCATACCAGCGGACGTTTTTGGTCGCCCACCATGACGCGCAAGCTCATGATGAGCCTCTCTTCTCCCTCTGAACAAGGAAATATGATGACTTTAAGCGATGAAAAACGTGCGCAATTGCGCGACAGTCTTGCCAAAAAACCGGGACAAATTTTGGAAATGCTCGCAAATGAATACCAGTGTTCCCTAGCCGATGTTTTAGAACTTTTGCCCGAAGGCATGGCGCGCAAAATCGGCAGCGAACATTTTGTTGCGATTATGGGCGCGATTGCCGAATGGGAGCATCCGATTACCTTTATTACCCATACACCGGATGTGATTATGGAAGTCAGCAGCCGCCTGCCTAAAGGGCGTATCGCACGCGGCTTTTATAATTTTGAAGAAGGCGAAGTGGGAGGCGTGCATGGGCATATTTACCATGAGCATTGCGCAGCAATCTATCTCTTGGAACGCCCCTTTATGGGAACAGCAACCATGTCGCTGAATTTTATCAACCATAAAGGCGGCGCGATGTTTAAAATTTTTGTGGGGCGCGATGAAAACGGCAAACTGCGTGAAGAGCAAATTGCCGCGATGCGCGAATTATTTAATCATTTGGAGGCGTAAATGAAGCTGATTTTTGGCGCAAACGGTCGTAGCGGTCGCGCATTATTTGAGCAAATCGGCAATCATGAAAGTATTGCCGTTGTTCGCCGCATGCCGGAAGACGATTTCTTCAGCAGCCGCGGCATTCGCACGGCAATTGCCGATGTTTTGGATGAAACAGCGGTTGCCGAGATGATTAAGGACAGCCAAGCTGAAATTGTTATCAGCCTTATCGGTGGGAAGAATGCGCAGGGAGAACGCTGCGATTTTATCGGCAATCAGCATATTATCAATGCCTTGACTGAACATTCGCCGCAGACATATTTTATCTTAATTACCAGCATGGGCTGCGGCGAGCAATCGGAACATATGTCGCCGATGGTGCAGGAAATGCTAGGCGAAGCGCTGGAAGCCAAAACACAGGCGGAAAATCTACTGAAAAACAGCGGATTGAATTATTGCATTCTGCGCCCTTGCGGATTGAACAGCCACAAAGATAATCCCTTCCGACTGCACGAACGCTTAGAAGACGTGCCGCCCGGCTATATGAGTCGCGCGGGACTTGCCGCCGCGATTGCGCAGGTCATGGCGGATAAACCCGAGAGGAAAATTTATACTCTAAGTTCTTATTAGGCCGTTTAAGAGAACAATAAGCCTGATTATTGTTATTCATATAAAAACGGCAGCCGAAGCTGCCGTTTTTTGCGCTTATTGCTTAATGCTTATTGCTTAATAGCGGGTAACGAGGGCAATCGGTTCTTTTTGATTGCTTTCGTCAGCAGGTAAGAAAACCACTTCGCCGCCGTTATGGCTGACTAATTCAATGATTTCTCCCACCGCATCGTCAGTAACCCCGGCTTTGGTCGCATCTTCTTCCACTTTAAGACTGAGTTCTTTTTCATCAATCGTGGCAGGTACGCGATAACCTTGGCGGACGATAAGGCTTAAGGCATTGCCTTCGAAAGCCGTGCGGTAGATGGCTTGCAAATCCGTGCGCAGAAGATTTTCATTGCGCGCTTTCTCTAAAGCGGCTTTAGCTTCTTCATAGCGCTTGCCTTGCTGCTTTTGAACAAGCTCTTGCACACCGTCAATGAAGCTTTGCGGATGTCCGTCTTCCAAATTCGGCAAATGGCTGAGTTTGCCGATAATGATGCTCGGATTGTCGCATACTTGCTCATAAGCGCCTAAGTTTTGCGTCTCGCCCACCAGAATGACCGGCAGCGGCGATTGATTGTAGAATTGTTGCAGGCTCTTATCGACGCGGTTAAAGAATTCTTTCAGATATTTGTCATCATCCGCCGAGCCGGTGCGGTCTGCTTTGCTGCCGGTAGGCAGACTGGTGTTGTTAATCGGGAAAGTCAGTTCGTCCATTTGCTGTTGACGAAGGCTTTCGGCGGTAATTTCTTTGACCAGACGATTGTCCGCACCTTCGATGAGACGCGCTTTATCACGTGTAATCAATAAAATGTAGTAAGCGAAAGATTGAGAAAGGTGGCGCATAAAGCTGCGGGTAGCGAATTTTTCGCCGATATTGACGCGCGCATCAACGTCAAAAGGCAGACGGATGGCTTGCGCTTCTTCACTAGTTGCAAAAATAGCTAAAGAGTCAAGGTTGTAATTGTGATCCCAGTCCGCTAATTGCGCTTCGATGTTTTCCAGTACGGCTTGTGCGATGCGTTTGTCGTATTCTGCGGTGATGCGTTCTTCGGCAATTTTAAGTTGGTTTTTGATTGCGATGGCATCTTGTTGATTGTCGGGGAAGGTACGATGTGTGGGAACAAAAATACTCACTGCCAGTTGAGCAGTTACTTGGCGTAATTCTTTTAAGGTATTTTTAATAGCTAACATATCTATTCCTTTAGGTTGATTTCACTTGTCTGTTGACGGGGCTAATGTAGCAAGACTAGGGCGCTTTAAAAAGTTTTGATACGTTAATATTAAATTTAAAACACAAATGTTTATGGATAATGCTTGTTGATTTTTGATAAATGCAGTGAAAACAAACAGGATTTATGCCTCAAAAAGAGGCATAAATTGCTTGCGGGCTTCTTTTCTTACCAATGGGCAAGGTTTGAAGCAAGAATTAGGGCTTGCGGCTATAAATCAATACGGAATAAGGCGCGATTTGAATTGCCGCACAGGCATTGAATCCGTCTCTTGCCGCGTTTTCTGCATAGATATTGCCGCTAGACGTGTCGGCGAAATCATCGCTGTAAATGGCGGCATCGGAATTAAAGCACAGCGTCCATTCGCCGCTTTCCGGAAAGCCGATGAGGTAATCGTTATGCGCTTGGTGGCTGCAATTGGCGATAATCATCACATCGTCGCCTGCGCCGTATTGATCCCAACGTTGGAAGGCGATGATGTTATCGGCTTCGTTGAGATGGCTAATGGCAATATGTTGCCCGCACAGTCCGCGCGTGTTGCCGTATCGGTTCAGACGTAGGCGGATTAGGTCGCGGTACATGCGAACGATGCCGTGATAGTCTTCGCGCAGATCCCAATCCAGCGGTACGTCGTCGCGAAACCATTCGCCTTGCAGGAATTCTTGTCCCTGAAAAATCATCGGAATGCCGGGAGCGGTAAAGAGCAGGGCGGCGGCAAGGGTAGAACGTTTTTGCGCATACCAGCCTTGCGGATCCTCAGGGTGGATTTCCTGCGGCACACGCGCTTTGCCGTTGGCGACTTCATCATGCGATTCGCTGTAAATCACACGGCTGCAAGCGTCATTGCCGTAGCGGAAGCTCAGGGCGGCGGCGAGAGCGTGCATGGAGCGTTCTTGGTCTTGCGCGGCGGTGACGAAAGTCCGAATAGGATGGACGAATTGCGCGTCCCATTGCGAGTGGAAACCTGCACCGCCGGCAGCAGTATCGGCGGTGATGGCGGCATTGCTGTGCAGGTCTTCGGCAATTGTAATGCGGTCGGGGAAGGCTTGACGCACCGAAGCATTGATTTCTTGCAGCAGATGCCATCCTTCGGGAATCGCTTCGCCGCCGGCATCGGTGCTGTGGATATAGACCGTCATATCGTAGCGCAGTCCGTCAAGATGATAATCTTTTAGCCACATCATGACATTATCATGAATGAATCGGCGTACTTCTTCGCGCCCGTAATCGGGGCGCGTATCGCCCCAAGGAGTTTGCGAGCGGTGGTCGTTATAAAAATAGATACCGCCTTTGTCGTTTCCCTGCCAGCCGTCAAACTGCCACAAATCCAAATCGCTGGGGCCAAAATGGTTATAGACCACATCAAGAATGACGGCAATGCCGCGGCGATGCGCTTCTTTGACTAAGCGTTTCAAGCCGTCAGGGCCGCCGTAAGCACTTTCGACCGCAAAAAGATGCGCGGGATTGTAGCCCCAAGACAAATCGCCGGCGAATTCGGCAATCGGCATGAGTTGAATCGCATTGATTCCGAGTTTTTGCAGATAATCCAAGCGTTTTAAGACCATGTCGAAATTGCCGACTTCGTTTTCATCTTGTCTGTAAAAAGAGCCGACGTGCATTTCGTAGATGACGAGTTCATTATGCGCAGGCAGCGTGAAATGATCTCCTTCCCAATCAAAGGCGGCGGGATCGTAAATCACGCCGTTGCCCACCGAATTGGTCACCTGCCGCGCATAAGGGTCGATGCGCGAAAGCTTTTGTTCGCCGTTTGTGATGCAGTAGCGGTATTGCTGCCCAAGTGCGGCGCTTGCGACTTCGCCGTACCAATAGCCATTGCCTTCATGGATTAAAGGATTAGCACTTTCCGACCAATCGTTGAAATCGCCCGTCACGGCAAGCGCATCGGCATGCGGCGCCCATACGCGGAAAAAAATGCCGCCTGCAAAAGGTAGCGCGCCCATGCCGGATTGATGTGTGGTTTGTTCTGCCATGATTGCTCCTTTAAGCCTTGTTTTAACGGCGATAGCGCCGCATTTGAGAGTGTCGAAGAATTAAAAAGTATTTGCCTTGCCGTATGCCGACTATAGCACAGCGGCAATCGGGCGCATAAGATGAAGCGGATTTAAGCAGCGGCTGTTTGCAGATACCGCTGCTAAGCGAAAGGATTGATGGCGATCATTTGAGGAAAAGCGGCAATAACATCCGCCTCATCTTTCGCCAGATACAGCAATTTCAAATTCGGGCCGGCATCAGCCGTGAAATACAGCGGCAATCCCTGTGCACGCAGAGCATGAATACGCGCAATCTGACGGAAACTCTCCGCTTGCAGATAAATCAACGCAGGACGCGCCGCCATCATGCTGGCATGCATGGCAAGCGCATTCGATTCGGCGGTTTGCGCAAGCAAATGAAAATCCCGATTGGCAATTGCTTCTTCAATTATTTGCAAATCCGCCTCCGCACAGGCCGCCCAAGGCGCATACAGCGGACTGCTCGCTACCGTATGATTCATACCGTCGCGACTGGAAACGCTTTTTTCCGTCGTATCGATTTCCAATAAGCCGATACGCAAATCCTGCCAATCGCTAGTAATCGGCATGGCATAAGAATCGCTACCGTCCGCCGCTTCGCCCTTTTGCCATTTGACAAAACCATGCCAGAGAGAACGCGCGGCACTGCCGCTGCCAATCCGTGCAAAACTCGACAAAATGCGGCTGTCCAAATCCAATTGCCACAAATCCGCTAAAGCTAGAGTCAGCGCGGCAAAACCGGAGGCGCTGGAAGCTAAACCTGCGGCGGTAGGAATTGTATTATTACTCTCAATCAGCAAAGATGGTGTTTGCCCGCGGCGGAACAAACGGATAAATGCCTGCGCTTTGCGATAAAACGCACTGTCAGGGCTGATGTTTTTACCATTCAAAACCATCATATCCTGCGGCGCATTAATCGCAATGACCGTCGTATGCGTACCGAGCGCGCCTAAAGAGATCGATAAACTGCCGTTCATCGGCAAATTCAGCGCCGCATCGCGTTTGCCCCAATATTTAGACAAAGCGATATTCGCCGGCGCATAAGCCTGTCCGCTGCCTTTGGCTTGAAGACGCGGCGGTAAAAATCGATTGAAATACTCTTCTTTAGTCATAGATCTTGCGTAGAAATATTGAAAGAATGCAATTGCGCACGAATGGTTTCAAGATTATCGCGCTCGCCGCGTAAATGAAAACGGCAGGAAATCCCCATCTCTTGGCTGATAATATCCAGCTGATGCTGCTGCACCGCCTGCATCAAACGATGCACCTGCGCATACTCCGCCACCGCCACAAACTCCGCCTTCGGCACAATCGGGAGAAAATTCCCCTGCTTAAGCGCATCTTGCGCCGCCTGCTTATAAGCGCGGATTAAACCGGACACACCGAGCAAAGTACCGCCGAAATAGCGCACCACAATCAGACCGCAATCGGAAACCTCAAAAGACTGCAATTGATGATAAATCGGCAGCCCCGCCGTACCGCTGGGTTCGCCGTCATCATTAATGCGATACTGCTGCCCATTCTCGCCCAAACGCCAAGCATAGCAATGATGACGCGCTTTGGGATGCGCCTGACGCAAATCCGCCAAGCGTTTGCCAAACTCATCTTCCTGCCGGCAAGGAAAGGCGAAAGCTAAAAATTTGCTGCCCTTTTCCTGATACAGCCCTTCGCAGGCGGCTGAAAGCGTCAAAGCATAAGCCAATTTTTATCCTTTATTCTCTGTGTTTTCCTGCGAAATATGCTACATTAGCGGCGCACAAAGATACAAGGAGCGTGTATGAAAATTCGTGTTTTATTATTAACTTCAGTCTTATCTCTCAGCGCCATGGCGCAGCAAAGCCTATCAAACGATGTCCGCATCCAAGCGCGCCACAGCGAAGAACTACGCGTCTTGCCCGAAGGCAGTCCTGTCATGACGCCTAAAGCCTATGAGCAAAGAAGCCGTATTCCTGTCAAACAAATCAGCTTAAATGCGCAAGGCACGGCGCGTTTGGTCGGCTCCGTACGCGGACTGGGCATGGACACCTATCAATTCAGCGGCAATGCCGGCGACGTCATTCGCATCATTAGCGCCAAAGCCACTGCGATGGAATTTGCCATTTTCAGTCCTGAAATGGGCATGCGCTTCGGCAATTACCAAGTCTTGCCCTACACCGGCGTATATGAACTGCGTATTGTCAATAACCGCAAAGACTCCGCACGCAACCGCAAAGCGCGATATTACGACGTCACCTTTACCTTGCAACGCCCAAGCAAATAATCCGTTTCAAAACCGCCTCGATAGGCGGTTTTTTTACAATACGCCCTATACAGGTTTTTATCATAAGCGGAATATCCGAAACATCAGAAAATATAGTCGATTAAAATAAAAATGAGACAAGGCGAGCCGACGCCGTATCATTGCAATTTTAATCGACTATAGAATCAAACAATTGCTTTGAACTGCGCCTATAAAATAGTAAAAGAATTTTGCCCCTAGCGCCGAGTGGCACCTCGATAAAAATACGATAGCGCAGCAGGGAAATGCCGCCGAGCAATATTGGCATTATGCGGACTCCGTAAAGATGCTTAAGGCGGCTTCTAAGCTAAATCTCACGCATTTGGAAACTAATAACACAAGATAACGGCAATACCATTGCATGTAGCAAAATAATCGAAGAATTGAAAAAGTATTACGGCGTTAGCTCGCCTTGTCTCATTTTGACGTTAAGTCACTATACCAAGCCGAATATCGCTAAACACATAGCTATTTTTCTATTTTTTATAGCATTATCGTTTTTCATTATGCTAGAATCCGAGCATCTGTAAATTATTACTTAATTTACATAAAAATTTAACTTTAGCGATAATCGAAGAGGTGGAAAAGTAACGCGATGTAAGCAGTACGGTGATTAGGGTAAGTCAGCAAACACCGTGATGTTTTTCAATTCTAGGGTTCTAGGAGGATGAGCGATAACAAAACGAGTAAATAGTAACAACGCAGCAAAATTTTCTTCTCGTTACTGATTAATTTCGTAAAACAGAATATATAGTATCTTAACGTCAAAATGGAATTTAGAGATGCATATTTTGTCAGGAGAAATACTTGGAATAATCTCATTTTGAGATTAAAAGACTGGAGATTAGATTATGATTACAATAACAAGATAATGGAACAAATACAAAACAAATAAATTTGGAGTCAATATGTTTAAATTTTTATTATCCTATATTACGCTTGAGGATTGTTCAAAAGATGATTTAAAATCGACACTTATTATTTGGGCAATGATATTTCTGGTTTCAATTTATGGTGAAATTGTATATAAACCATTAGAGGAATATCGTGAATATATAGGAAAAACAATAGTATTCAAAGGTCCTTTTGACATTTCTTATTCAAAAGGTGGTGGAAGAATACCTTCAGAATTCATCATTCATAGCAATATTATGCCTGCAAGGTTTTCATCGAGTTGTATTGGAGTGGAGCTATATGACTTTTGTAGTAAAAAAAGGAGAGTTTCATATAAATTTAATGAGGAATACGAACTGAATTATTATGTAAGAAATATTGAAAAATCTAGATTTGTTGGGTTAATAATTAGCGTTAAAAAGAATGGTAATTATATTTTTCAAAATAAACATTTAAGCCGATTTCTTCTTCCAAAAAAAATGTGGGACTTTTTCTATATTTTTTGGTATCCAATTATTTTTTGGTATATTTTTATTTCTTATAGTAGAATTAAGTCAATCTCAAAAAAGGAGAATAAATTATGACTGTTTTAGCTGTTTTCTTTGATTTAATGGGGAATAGTGCATCTAGTTTAAACAATTGGGTAGGTAGTACAGTAACATATGAAAAAGGTGAAAAAACTTATATTGCTGCTGTACAGGGAATTGCATCAGGATCTGATATGTTGAATGCAATGTCGTCAGGAATAGATGGTTATGATTCATCAATTAAAAATCGTCTAGGAAAAGTTAGCAATATTGCAAATACAGGTGTTATTCTTTTAAAAATTTATGAAGGAGAAAGTTTAACATGGGGAGATGCAGCAACCTTAGGTATTACTGCAATATCTCTTATAGGAAAGTTTACTCCGTTAGGAATGCTTGGTACGGCATTAAATTTTGGCTTAAATGCTTTTGCTCTCTATGATAATTTAAGTGATTTTGCAAAACTCAACCGCACAGGCAAATATCAAGTTTACGATCCTCTAACCTTAGACCTAGACGGTGATGGTATAGAAACGACCGCTATCGAGGGACTGAACAGCACATTATTCGACCATAACAAAGACGGTATCCGCACAGCTACCGGCTGGGTCAGTGCTGATGACGGTTTATTGGTCTTAGACCGCAATGGCGACGGCGTGATTAATCACGGCGGCGAACTCTTTGGCGACAATACCCTGCTAAAAGACGGCTCGCTTGCCGCTAACGGCTTTGCTGCTTTAGCGGAATTTGATGAGAATGGCGATGGCAAAATTGATGCCCAAGATGCGGTGTTTGAACAGCTAAAAGTTTGGCGCGATCTAAACCAAGATGAAGTGAGCCAAGCGGAAGAACTTTTCACGCTTGAGCAATTAGGCATTCAATCGCTAGATTTGAATCATCAAGCAGTCAATCAAAGACAGGGCAATGGCAATAGCGTAGCGCGTTTAGGCAGCTATACCACCACAGACGGCAGCACACACAAAATGGGCGATTTGCTGTTTGATAATAACGCCATGATTAGCCGCTTTAGCGATGAAGTGGAACTCAGTGCCGCTTAAAAATAAACGAACAATAAAAGCGGTATTGGGGAGGAGATTTACCGTAAATATATGAAGCTTTTTGCTTCAAACAC
>NZ_JBXGGR010000037.1:0-2694 GCF_056855035.1 Suttonella sp. | reverse complement strand
GTGTAAACGGGCGAGCTATTTTGGTTTGGAAAAAGTCAAAGGGCAAATGGTGTTGAAGGTGATGTGTTTGAATTTGTTGAAAGCAGCCAATAAGTTAAGGCTAATTGTGCCTATTGCTGCCTGAAAAGGCGGTAAGCAGCCTGAAATAGGCTGTTTAATCAGGGTGAATGGGTAAAATTTGGGCACATAATGCCATTTTTGTTGAAAAGCCCAAAGCAACTTAGATGCTTTGAGGTTTTGCAAAGGTTTCAGTCTATCATAATGGCATAGAACATGAGATTGAAATTGATGCCAAATCAGGCAAGATTCAACGACATGAGAGCGAACGCGACGATTAAACAGACATAAAAAAGCCGGCGCAAGCCGGTTTTTTTATGTCCATTCGATGAAGAACTATGCAGGACGAAAAGGAAAAATCAGCGGGATAAGCAATAAAGCCGCTGCCGCATAGGTAAAGAGAATCGCCCAACCGAAGCGGAGAAAATCTTTAACGCGGTAATTTCCGGGGGTATAAATCATCAAATGGGTTTGATAGCCGAAAGGCAGTAAAAAGCAGGCACTTGCGCCATAAGCCACCGCCATCACAAAAGGCAGATAACTGACTTCCAAAGCGGAGGCGGTCTGCAAAGCTAGCGGAATGGCAAGGGCGGCGGCGGCATTATTGGTAATGATCTCGGTTAATAAGACCGTCAACACAAAAATAATCAGCAGAGAAAGATAGGCATTGTTATCGGGCGATAAGAGCATGACCGCCTGTCCTAACATAGCGGCGGCGCCGGTGGTCTCCAAACCTTTGGAAACTACTAATGCCGAGCCGATAACCAATAATAAATCAAAGGGAAAACGGCGGCGCATTTGGTCAAGGCTTAGGCAGCCGGTGAGCAGATACAATCCCAGCAACATCAGCAAGCCTTTAAATAAAGACAAAATTTCTAAGGCGGAAGCCAGAATCACAAGCACAAAACTCAGCGCGACCAGAATGCTTTTGCCTTTGGAGAGCGTGTGGCTGTGTTTGTCGTTTTGGTTCAGGATATGGAAATTGCGCTCATTGGTGCGCTGGCGGTAAAAAGTATCGGCAATCGCCAATAATAAAGCATCGCCGACACGCAGCGGAATGCGGTCAAGTCGTCCTGTCAGACGTTTGTTGCCGCGGCGAATACCGACTACGGCGGCATGAAAGCGGTTATTAAAATCGACTTTTTCCAGGGTGTTATACAGCAATTCGGATTCATTGGTAATGATGACTTCCACCAAATTCGATTTCAGCACTTCGTTTGCCGCACCGCCGAGCAGCTGCAAATGCTTGAATTTTTGCAAAAGCTGCACGTTTTCCAATGAGCCGGCAAAAATAAGATGATCGCCCTGCATGATGATTTCAAATTGACTGACAGGGGAAATCAGGCGGCCGTCGCGAATAATTTCTAACAAAAACAGACCGTCTAATTGCCCGATGCCACCGCTTTTAATCGTTTTGCCGATTAAATCGGACTCAGCTCCCACAAAGGCAGTGAGAAAATAGGCGGCGGTTTCGTCTGTGGCGCTTGGCTGATGATTGGGCAAATGATTGCGCCGCCAATAGACAATGCCTAAGCAGACTAACATAATCGGTACGCCGACCAAAGCAAAGCTAAACATTTTCAAAGGCTCATAGCCGGCATTGACCACAAAAGAATTGACGACCATATTAGTAGATGTGCCGACAAGAGTGGTAATGCCGCCTAAAATGGTGGCGTAAGACAAAGGAATCAGCAAGCGCGAGGCGGCAATATGTCTTTGGCGCATGATTTGCCCTAAGAAGGCGGCGACAACGGCGGTATTATTGATAAAAGCCGAGAGTAGCGCGCTCACCGAAATCAAGCGTATGAAACTGCGCTTTTCGTCCTGCTGAATCATTTGGCGGGAAAAATACTGAATCAGCTGCGAACGTTCCACCGCCATAGAGCAAATCAATAATAAAATCAGCGTCATTAAAGCGGTATTGGTAAAACCGCCGAGAAATTGGGGAATGCTGACAATATCCAACAGCACATAGACCGCCGCCAAGACCGTAAAAGCCAAAGCCGCTGGCACGATGTTTAAAATCAGTAAGGCGAGCAAAATCGGAATGCTGCACAACACAAACCATTTCTGCCATTCGCCCGTTTCAAATAAGCTCTGCCACATAATGCTTCCATGTTTTAACTATCACACACTATAACGACAATTCGAGGCTTCTGCGCGGAAATTTACGCCCGCACCGTCTGCCGGAAAAACACCGACATATTTTCGTAACAAAGCGGCGGTATAAAGTGCTCAGAAATATTCAACCATGGAGACGATTATGAAATCCGTTTATCAACTTTGCTTGTATCGACTGCTGTTGCGCTTGCCGGCAGTGCTTATGCCGCGAATGTGACCGGCGCCGGTGCGACTTTCCCGCAGCCTGAAACCTTTGCAAAACCCCAAAACAACTTAAATGCTTTGAGGTTTTGCAAAGGTTTCAGCCTGTGTATAAGGCGGTTAATAAAGAATCTGCCGAATTGGTCCTTGATGAACTCGACAGACTCTGGGGCGGTAAATATCCTGCGGTGATAGCTTCTTGGCGAGAGAAATGGCATTTACTATCGGCTTATTTTAAGTACCCTGAGGCAGTCAGGAAACCCATTTATACCACCAATACGGTTGAAGCGCTACATCGCCAGTTTCGTAAGTTGA
>NZ_JBXGGR010000007.1:0-48547 GCF_056855035.1 Suttonella sp. | reverse complement strand
GGAGTTTTACCAAAAGAAGACTTGCAAAATTTAACGGTGTAAGCAAAAATTTCGAATGGCATTTGAAAGAATGCGAATGGCGCTGGAAGCAGAGTATTGATGATTTAGAAAAACATTTATGGTCGCTTCTGCAATAAATTACATCAATCGCTCTGCTAGTCTAGAGCCTTATTATAAACCCTATCACATTCTATTTCTTAGTATTCAATTGATTAAAATATATATTTTCATATCGTTATTAACAAATTCAAATAAGTATAAAAAATAGAATAAATAAACACTTATCATGCAATTTAAACAAAACAACATTAATTTGAACAACCTGATCCTACAGATTTTCTGCCAAGCTTATTGTTTTTTCCCAATGATTGCGTAAAAATGAATACTTCTCAAGTTTAACTCAATAACAAAAAAGGAAAAGCAATGGCTAAAGACCTTAGAAAAATCACAAACATAGAAGATTTGCGCCGCATTGCCCGCCGCAAAGTGCCAAAAATGTTTTTCGACTACACGCGCTCAGGCTCATGGACGGAAAACACCCTGCGCCATAACAGCCGCGATTTCGACGAGATTAAATTCCGCCAGAAAATTTTAGTCGATATGACCAACCGCAGCTTGGAAACGACTATGGTCGGTGAAACCGTCAAAATGCCGGTCGCCATTGCGCCGACTGGCTTTACCGGCATGATGCATGCCGACGGCGAAATTCATGCCGCGCGTGCTGCGGAAAAATTCGGCATCCCCTTCTGCTTATCCACCATGTCTATCTGCTCGATTGAAGATGTGGCAGAAAATACGGAGAAACCGTTTTGGTTTCAGCTATATGTTATGAAAGACCGCGAATTCATGCAAAACCTCATCAGCCGCGCCAAAGCCGCGCAGTGCTCGGCTTTGGTCTTAACTGCCGACCTGCAAGTACTCGGACAACGCCACCGCGACATCAAAAACGGTTTATCCGCACCGCCGAAGCCGACTTTGCTCAATATGATGGATTTGGTCCTGCGGCCTGAATGGTGCCTGAAAATGCTCGGTACGCAACGCCGCACATTCCGCAATATTGTCGGGCATGCGAAAAACGTCAGCGATATGTCCTCGCTTTCTTCTTGGACGGCGGAACAATTCGACCCGAAACTCAGCTGGGATGATGTTGCAAGAATCAAAGATTTATGGGGCGGAAAATTAATCATCAAAGGCGTGATGACGGCTGAAGATGCGCAAAAAGCGGCACAAAGCGGAGCGAATGCCTTAATCGTTTCCAACCATGGCGGTCGGCAATTAGACGGCGCACTCTCTTCCATCAAAGCCTTGCCGGAGATTGTTTCCGCCGCCGGCAATGATATAGAAATTTGGCTCGACAGCGGCATTACCAGCGGACAAGATGTGCTGAAAGCCATGGCTTTAGGCGCCAAAGGTACCATGATCGGCAAAGCCTTTTTATACGGCTTAGGCGCCTACGGCGAGGACGGCGTCAGACGCTGTTTGGAAATTATCTACAATGAAATGGATATCACGATGGCATTCTGCGGCCATACGGATATTAAAAAAGTCGGAAAAGAAATTCTCGTCCCCGGTACTTTCTAAACAACAAAAAAGCATTTTATTAGCAACAATAAAATGCTTTCCCAATTTTTCTATGATTTAAAAAAAATAACAGCAAATTATTTTACAAAATAAACACGGTTCAATTTTTTTAAAGCCTAAAAATTTTATATTCTAGCAAAGGATAATTCTCATGGATCTCGCACTCAGTATTTTTCCGATTATACTATTAATTTTTCTGATGATTAAGAAAAATGCAATGCCGTCTTATCATGCGTTGCCCTTAATTGCCGCTTTGGTATTTTTGATTCAGCTCTTATATTTCCAATCCAATTTTATCGAATTAAGCGCTTATGTCGGCGCCGGCATCATTAATGCAGCCACACCGATTACGGTTATTTTCGGCGCGATTTTCTTTAACCGTATGATGGAGGAAACCGGTTGTACCAATAATATCCGCCATTGGCTGAGCAATATCAATCCCAATCCCGTTGCGCAATTAATGATTATCGGCTGGGCATTTGCCTTTATGATTGAAGGCGCTTCCGGATTCGGTACTCCTGCCGCCATCGCCGCACCGATTTTAATCGGTTTAGGCTTTAATCCTTTCAAAGTCGCCGTCTTCGCCCTCGTCATGAACTCCGTGCCGGTATCTTTCGGCGCCGTCGGCACGCCCACATGGTTCGGCATGAAGCCCTTAATGACCGCGCCTTACAGCATCAACATGGAGCACATCCTTGAAATCGGACAAAAAACCGCATTAATTCATTTTGTTGCAGGCTTTATTATTCCTATCATTGCCTTACGCTTTATTGTTTCGGGCAAGCAAATAAAAGAAAACATCGGCTTTATTTATATTTCCATTTTAAGCTGCACCATTCCTTATGTTATTTTGGCGCAATTTAATGAAGAGTTTCCTTCATTGGTTGCCGGTGCTATCGGCTTGGGTATTTCGGTTTTTGTTGCCAATAAAGGCTGGGGATTAAGCAAAGAAGGGCAGGAAAATAAAACCTCTCCTTTGGCATTAAATATTGTCTTAAAAGCGCTGTTTCCTTTGATTATGCTGATGGCAATCTTAATTCTTACCCGTATCAAGCAATTGCCGTTCAAAGATATGCTCAATGACAATACGCCGATTTGGGGATTTTCTATTAACGGTTTATTTGATTTCCAATTAAGTCAGGCGCTGATTTTCAATTTCAACAATCTGTTCGGCACCAATATCAGTGAAAGCTATAAATTCTTATACGTTCCCGCCTTTATTCCGTTTGTCGTTACTGTCTGGGCATCTTTGCTTTTCTTCAGAACTAATATGAAAAGAAGTTTTCATGTCTATATCGGCACCTTGTTCCAAACCTTCAAACCCTTGATTGCATTAATCGGCGCATTAATCATGGTCAAGCTGATGATGGCGGGCGGGGATAAATCGATGGTTAAAGTCATCGGCAGAGAGTTCGCCGAATTGACAAAAGACAATTGGATATATTTCGCCTCTTATCTGGGCGCTATCGGCGCGTTTTTCTCCGGCTCGAATACGGTATCCAATTTAACCTTCGGCACGATTCAATATGAAATCGCCCAACAGACCGGTCTGAATCCGACGACCGTTCTTGCGGCGCAATCCGTGGGCGGAGCGATGGGCAATATGGTCTGCATCAATAATATCGTTGCGGTTTGCTCGGTATCGAACGTCCAAAATCAAGAAGGCGCAATCATCAAGAAAACCATGATTCCAATGCTGCTCTACGGCATCATTACCGCTATTTTCGCTTATCTCTTTTTAACTTAATTTAAATCTCATCGATTGCAAACCGGCTGCTTTTAACAGCCGGTTTTTTAATATCACTGATGAACTCATCTCAGGTATCATGTCTTAAAAATCATATTTTGCTGTTATCATTTAAAAAAACCTGCAATGTGTTTAAAAAATGTTAAATACACATACAGCCTGCAAAATCGTTATAATGCGGACTTTTGGCTTTAGGAGAATGAAATGAAAAATATCGCTTTATTTGCTGCGCTGGCGGCAGCGCTTTTGCAAGGCTGCGCTCCTTTGGTCGTGGGCGGAGCAGCAACCGGTGTCGCAATTGCCGACGATCGCCGCAGCACCGGCACAGTCATTGACGACAAAACCTTGCAGCTTTCTATCGGCAACCGTATCGGCAGCATTCCGCGCCTTTCTGAAAACAGCCATGTGAATGTGAATACTTTCAACGGATTGGTTTTGCTTACCGGCGAAGCGGCAAATGAAACCATTCGCCAAGATATTGAAACAGTAGCGCGGGCAATGGAAGGCACGGTCAATGTAAACAATCATATTATTATCGGTCCGAGAAGCAGCTTCATTAACCGCAGCTATGATACCGCGCAAACGGCTAAGGTTAAGACCGTGATGTTGGATGTCAAAATTGCCGGCTTTAATCCCAACCGCGTCAAAGTCGTTACCGAACATGGAGTTACTTATTTAATGGGCATTGTAACCCAGCAAGAAGCGGCGGCAATTGCCAATGTCGCCAGCCGCGTTTCAGGTGTAGCGCAAGTGGTGACGATGTTTGAAATCAATAATCAAATCAATCATCCCAATCAGCCTTTTGCCAATGAGCAAATCTCTAATGTGCGTCGCTACGACAGCCAACATCTTCAAAATCAACCATAAATCATAAAGTAAGGATACATCATGAGTCGCAAAATTCCTCTCCGCTCGCTCACTTCCACCGGCGGACGCAATATGGCAGGTGCACGCGCCCTATGGCGCGCCACCGGCATGAAGGACGAAGACTTTAAAAAACCCATCATTGCGGTAGTCAACAGCTTTACCCAATTCGTTCCCGGTCATGTGCATTTGAAAGACATGGGACAGCTGGTTGCCAGAGAAATCGAGGCGGCAGGCGCGGTAGCAAAAGAATTCAATACTATCGCGGTAGATGACGGCATCGCCATGGGACATGACGGCATGCTGTATTCCCTGCCCAGCCGCGATATTATCGCCGACAGCGTGGAATATATGGTCAATGCGCATTGCGCCGATGCCATGGTCTGCATCTCTAACTGCGACAAAATCACCCCCGGCATGCTGATGGCGGCAATGCGCTTAAATATTCCCACCATTTTCGTCTCTGGCGGCCCGATGGAAGCCGGCAAAACCAAATTATCCGAGCATAAACTCGATCTAGTCGATGCTATGGTTTATGCCGCCGATCCCAATGCCGATGATGCGGTAGTGGACGAATTTGAGAAAAACGCCTGCCCGACCTGCGGCTCCTGCTCGGGCATGTTTACCGCCAATTCCATGAACTGCCTTACCGAAGCCATGGGCTTATCCCTGCCCGGCAACGGCACGGTGCTCGCCACCCACGCCGATCGCAAGCAATTGTTCCTACAAGCGGCACGCCAAATCGTCGCCCTCTGCAAACGCTATTATGATGAAGACGACGAGAGCATCCTGCCGCGTAGCATCGCCACATACGAAGCCTTCAAAAATGCGATGACACTCGACATCGCCATGGGTGGCTCCACCAATACCATTTTGCATTTACTCGCCGCCGCGCAAGAAGCGCAAGTGCCTTATACCATGCAAGATATTGACGCCCTGTCGCGCAAAATTCCGCAACTGTGCAAAGTCGCGCCCAATGTGCCGGACTACCATATTGAAGACGTACATCGCGCCGGCGGCATCATGAACATTCTCGCCGAACTCAACCGCGCCGGTCTGATTCATGCCGATTTGCCGACCGTACACAGCCGCAGCCTAGGCGAAGCCATTGCGCATTATGATTTGAAAAACCAACCTAGCGCAGAAGTAGTCGAATTTTATAAAGCAGGACCGGCGGGGTTGCGCTCACAAACCGCCTTCTCGCAGAACTGCCGCTACGACAGCGTCGATGACGACCGCGCGCAAGGCTGCATCCGCAGCATCGAACATGCCTATTCCCAAGAAGGCGGGCTGGCAGTGCTCTACGGCAATATTGCCGAAAACGGCTGTGTGGTCAAAACCGCAGGCGTGGACGAAAGCATCCACCGCTTTAGCGGCAAAGCCATTGTTTTTGAGAGCCAAGACGATGCCGTGCAAGGCATCTTAAAACGCAAAGTCCAAGCCGGCGATGTCGTCATTATCCGCTACGAAGGACCGCGCGGCGGGCCGGGCATGCAGGAAATGCTCTACCCAACCAGCTACCTGAAATCCATGGGACTAGGCAAAGACTGCGCACTGCTGACCGACGGACGATTCTCGGGTGGCACCAGCGGACTCTCCATCGGACACGCCTCCCCCGAAGCCGCAGCAGGCGGCGCCATCGGCTTGGTACGCGACGGCGACACCATTCACATCAACATTCCCGAACGCAGCATCCATTTGGACATCAGCGAAGAAGAAATGGCGGCGCGCCGTGCCGAACAAGACGCCAAAGGCTGGCAACCCGCCGCGCCACGTCCGCGCAAAGTCTCCACCGCATTGAAAATCTACGGACACTTCGCCACCAGCGCCGATAAAGGCGCAGTACGCGATCTCAGCCGGCTTAAATAAACGCCGAGCAGCTGCGCCTCATCGGGCAGCTGCCTCATTTTTAACCCTAAACAAGAGAGAAAACTATGACTAAGCACATTGCGGTTCTGATTGGCTCGACCAGTAAGACTTCTTTTAACCATCTGGCAGTCAAGCATCTACAAAAAATCGCACCGGAAAATCTAGAGCTTAATATCGTGGAAATCGGTGATTTACCGCTTTATGACCGCGATTCGGACGAGCAGGAAGTACCGGTCTATACGCGCGTACGCGAAGCGATCAAAGCCGCCGATGCCGTGATTTGGGTCAGCCCCGAGCATAATGGCAGCTATTCTGCGATGATCAAAAACGCTATTGATGTGGTCTCACGTCCGGCAGGACAAAGCCTGTGGATCGGCAAACCTTTAGGGCTGATGAGCGTCAATGCCGGCGGCAGCAATCGCGCCGTCGACGCCCTGCGTACCATTGCTGCCAGCACCTATGTCAATATGCCGGTTGCGCCCTTTGCCGCCGCAATCGGCGACATCTTCGCCGGCGCGTTCGATGAAAAGGGCGAATTGGTCAGCGAAGCGGCAAAAGCCACTTTGCAGGGTTTTATCAATGCCTATGCGGAATTCATCGCAAAATTCTAATTTTTAGTCTTTCCCAGCCTTTCATTGCAAATTTGTTTTGCAATGAAAGGCTGCCGCCATTTCGCCCCTACCAAACTCGAACCGTCGCGCGGATGCAAAGCGCGGAAGACCCAGCTGGAAAGAAAGGTAACGCCGCCTAAAATCATAAAGGTATAGCGAAAAGCCTGCGGCAAATTATCCTGAAAAGACGCATGCGCGCTTAACTGATTCAATAACATCGCACCAAAGGCGATGCCGAAAGCAATCGATAATTGCTGATTGACCGCCAAAAGGCTGTTGCCGCTGCCGGTTTGCCAAGCGCGCAAATTGGATAAGGCAATGGTATTCATGGAAGTAAATTGAATGGAGTTAGAAGCGCCCATGATAAAAAGCAATATGATTGCCGGCACGATCGGCGTATCCGCATCCAAAAATGCCAGCAATGCGATAAGCAGACCCAATAAACGGGTATTCATAACCAAGACGCGACGGTAGCCGAAACGCCGCATTAAGGGCTTAATCAGCGGTTTTGTCAACATGGTGGCAATCGCCATCGGCGCCAACATCCAACCGGAGGCGGAGGCGCTATAAGCAAAGGCGACTTGAAACAGCAGGGGTAATAAAAAAGGAATGGCGCTTATGCCCAAGCGGCTGAGCATATTGCCCAATAAGCCGAGGCGATAGGTGCGTACTTGCAGTAAATTCAGATGATAGAGCGGCTCGGGATCGTGATGCGCGTGCCGCCAATAGGCATATAAACTGGCAATGCCGAGCACAAACAGTATCAAAGCGTACATTCTAAACATCGGGTATATGAAGATTTCCGCAGCAAAAGTCAGTCCGGCAGCAGCAAAAGCAAAGAGCAGGAAGCCGCTGATATCTAAGGGATGAATCCGCCCGACGACATAGAAATCTGGCATGATTTTAAAAGTCAGGAACAGTCCGAACAGCCCTATCGGCACATTAATCAGAAAAATCCAATGCCAGCTGGCGTAATCGACCAAATAGCCGCCGACCAAAGGTCCGAGAATAGGCCCGACCAAAGCCGGCATAAGCATAATATTGAGAATATTCAGCAATCTGTCTTTACTATAGGCACGCATCATAATCATGCGCGGCACAGGCAGAAGCATCGCGCCGCCAATGCCCTGTATGACGCGGGCGCCGACCAGCATAGCCAGATTCTGCGCCGCCGCACAAAGCAAGGAGCCTAAAACAAAGACGAATATCGCGCCGCCGAAAATGCGCTTTGTGCCGAAGCGATCGCATAAATAACCCGAAAGCGGCATGATAAGCGCCAAGGTCAAGGCATAGGAAATCACGGCGGATTGCATGCGCAGGGGCGATTCCTGCAAATCCGCGGCAATGCTGGGTAAGGCGGTATTGAGAATGGTGGCATCCAACATCTGCATAAATGCCGACACCGCTAAGAGATATGGCAGAAAGCGGTGCGGCGCCGACGGATTTGATGCAGAGGCTTTAGCCGGCATTTAGGCGAGCAGTCCTTGGCTGAGTGCGGCTTGAATGTCTTCGACATGCTCTAAGCCGATCGATAAGCGGATAATGCCGCCGGTGATGCCGACACGGTCTTTTTCTTCTTGGGCAACACGAAAATGCGTGGTGGTGTCGGGATGGGTAATTGTGGTACGGGTATCGCCCAAATTACCCGTAATCGACAACCATTGGCTGTTGTCAATCAGATGCCAAGCGGCTTCTTTGCCGCCTTGCAACTCAAAGCTGACCATGCCGCCAAAACCGCGCGGCATTTGCGCTTTGGCTAATTGATGCTGCGGATGGCTGGGCAAGCCCGGATAGAAGACGCGCTTCACCGCCGTCTGCTCTTCCAGCCATTGGGCAATTTGCAAAGCATTGTGGCTGTGTTTGTCCATACGCAGCGCCAAGGTTTCCAAACTTTTGACGAATAACCATGCCTCAAATGCGCCCATCGTAGTGCCGCAGCTACGCATGAGTTGATAAATCTTTTCGCCGTCTTCTTCGGTTTTGCTGATAATGCAGCCGCCTAAGGCACGCCCCTGCCCGTCAATGTATTTGGTGGCGGAATGCACAGAATAATCCGCCCCTAATGCCAAGGGCTGCTGCAAATAAGGCGTTGCCAAGCAATTATCCACTACGACTTTAATCCCATGCTGATGCGCCAATGCGCTTAATGCGGCAATATCGCCGATATCCAACAAGGGATTGGCAGGAGTTTCTAAGAAAAACAGTTTGGTATTGGGGCGAATCGCTGCCTGCCATTCCTCAAGGCTCTGCAAGTCCACCAAGGTGCTTTCCACGCCGAATTTGGCAAAGGTTTTTCCAATCATGTTTAAGGTCGAACCAAAGCAATTGCGCGAACAGACCACATGATCGCCGGCGGATAATTCCGCCATCAGCAAGGTTAAAATCGCGCCCATGCCGGTTGAAGTGGCGGTGGCCCTTGCGCCGCCTTCCAGCAAAGCCATTTTTTCTTCGAACATGCTGACGGTCGGATTGGCAAAACGGCTGTAGCTGAAGGTGCGGATACGTTCTGCAAAAATATCAGCGGCATTTTCCGCATCGCTGAACACATAAGACGAGGTCAGATGCAGGGCGGGCGAATGCTCGTTAAAAGCGCCGCGCTGCTCGGCTTCTCGAATGGCGCGGGTTTCAAATCGGGCTTTGTTCAGTTTGCTCATAAGATTTCCTAAGGTTGCAGCGATTCTAATTGCAGCGGTGCGATGCCGCTTTCGGCTTCTTCAGGCACTTCTTCAATCTCGCCTTCATAATTCTGATCTTGCAGGGATTCCAAACGCAGACCTGCGTTTTCCGCTGCGGGACCGGCAATATTGGACAAAGCATTGCTTTGCGCGCTTTGCTGACGGGCTTGCTCGGCACTCAATTGAGGACGCGCCGCCTGAGAATTTTCAACGGCATTAAGCGAAGAGAGTTCGATCGTCGCAGGATGATTTTGTCTCTCTGTGTTCGGCGTTTGCGCAGGTAAAATCACTACTTCATTCGGATTCATCCATGAGTCGGCATAGGCGCGCACATGTTCGGGAATGCGCTTAATCCCCCAATTGGCAAGATTGGAAAAACCCGGCACCAATTGCGATTGCTGCCAAGAAGGCAATTTTTCAATCCCGGGATATAAACGCGCGAAAAAGATTAGCACCGCGCCGATAATCGCCCCGCGCGCCAAGCCGAAGAGCATACCGAGCAGACGGTCGAAACCGCCTAAACCTGTGGCTTTGAACAAGGAAGTGATGAATAAATTCAACAGCCCGATTAAAAATAAAGCCACTAAAAATACGGTGCCGAAAGAAGCGATATAGGCAATATGTTTATCGCTAATGACTTGCTGCACGAACTGCTGCGAGACCGTTTCCGAAAAAGTAAACGCCGCCCATAAAGCCACCACCCATGCGATTAAGGACAACATTTCGCGCAGCAAGCCGCGTGCCAGTCCGATGATGGCGGAAATAACGACGATTCCGCCTAAAACGACATCAAATACATTTAAACTTTGTAAATCCATAATGTTCCCTAACGATTAATCTGTCGCGCATTCACACCCATCGCCGATAAGCTGCTCAAGGTATCAGATACGCGGTTGCTGGCAATCGGTCCGACATAGACGCGATGATAGGTTTTGCCGTTAACCGTCGCCGCTTCGACAACGGCAGGCAAACTCTTACCGCGAATATTGGCTGCTAAACGGTCGGCATTGGCTTTTTCGCCGAAAGAGCCGGCTTGAATCCATGTCGAACCCTGTGCTTGCGCAGACGGAGCGGCAGTTGGCTTGGCGGGAGCCGTTGCAGGCGGTGTTGCCGCCCTATTATTGCTTTGAGCATTCGCCAAGCTTTCTAATTGAATATTGTTATTTTGCGCTGTCGGTGCGCTTTGATTGCTCTGTGCTGTCAGCGGCGGCGCATGAGTTTCGGGCACATTCGAGCTGCTATCCGTGCTTTGATTCGGACTTGCCAAGACCGGCGGCGCACCTCTATCGCTTTCCATATCCTGCAAAGAAGTCAGGGAAATCTCGGGCTGCGGCGGCTGAGCGGTTTCGGAAGGGCCTTTTTGTTCCGCTGGGGTTTTGCGTCCCTCAGGCGTCAAGGCGATTACCTCTTCGTTTTTTTTACCCTCCAATATTGCAGGCGGCACTTTCGGATGAAACCAGCCGTCGAAAAAAAACACACCTATAACCGCGAGAATTATCACGCCTAAAACGCGTGCCAACCAGTTATTCATTGCTCTCCCATTGAGTTAAGACTTCAGTTACCGTCACAAAAGACCCCATTATCACAATCGCATCATTCTTTGCCGCCTGCTGCTGCGCCGCCGCCAATGCGCCTTGCACATCCTCATATGCCGCGACGGTTTTGCCGATTAAGAGCGACGCGACTTGCGCGGCAATTTCCGCCGCATCGCTGCCGCGCGCGCCTTGCAAAGAGGCAAAATACCAAGCATCGCCGACTTCTGCAAGATGCGCCACAATCGCGGCATGATCCTTATCTGCCAACATACCGCAGACGATATGAAAACGCTCCTGCGGACGGCGGATACTGCGTAAAAAAGCTGCCAATACTTCGGCGCTGTCCTGATTATGCGCCACATCAATCACATAACGCGGACGCCCATCTTTAAGCATCAGACGCGCGGGATTATACGCCTGTCTTAATGTCTGACTCAGCACCGCCCGATTCAGCGGCAGGCGGTCTGCCAAAGCGCTCGCAACCGCGGCAAAATGTCCGTATTGATGCACCCCTTGCAATAAAGCCGGCAAGGGCAAATCTGCAAATACCGCCTGCGGCAAATGCAAAGACAGACTATCTGCCGCCGCTTGCACGCTGAAATCGCGCCCGTATTGCATGACCGGCGTATGCAAGGCTTGCGCGGCATCAAACAAAGCAGCAGGCGCATTGTCATCGGCAAAGAAGATTTTTTGTCCCCGCCGCATAATGCCGGCTTTTTCGGCGGCGATTTCCGCCACCGTTTCACCCAGCCATTGCTGATGATCCAAGCCGATCCGCGTAAACACGGCGGCATCCGCATCAATCAAATTGACCGCGTCCAAACGCCCGCCTAAGCCGACTTCCAAAATTGCGACTTGCGGTCGCTTTTGCGCCATCAAATAAAAGGCTGCCAAGGCAGACCATTCGAAATAGGTTAAAGAAATCTCGCCGCGCGCAATATCGACCGCGTCAAAGGCGGCACAGAGTTCCGCCGCATCGACCATTTGTCCGTCAAAACGAATCCGCTCGCGATAATCAAGCAAATGCGGCGAGGTAAAACTCGCCGTAGAAACGCCTGCCGCTTGGCAGAGCGCCTCCGCCCACGCCACACAGGAACCTTTGCCGTTCGTGCCAGAAACACTGAGGATATAATCGGCTAGACGCGGCGCGCCCAAAGCCTGCCAGACCGCCCCAATTCTGGTTAATCCCAAATCCCAGCTTTTCGGATGCGCCTGTTCCTGCCAAGCCAGCCAAGCCGCCAAATCATTTTGTCCGCGCGGTGCGGCTACTGTGCTCATGATCTCTCTTCTGTACCGTTCTCATTGCCAGATGCAGCTGCTTCTTGGCTGTGCTGCTGCGCAGCGGCTTCTGCCGCCTCTTCGCGTACAGGATGGGCAATGCCGCCGCTGTCTGCCGCCGTTTCCTGCAAATCATTCGGCGCGCTTTCCGCCGCAGCATTGTCTGCTACAGCTTCGACAATCGTTTCTGTCGTACTGACCGGCTCCGGCTCAGAGACATATTCCGGCGCCGCCTCATTAAGCAACATAGCACAGATGCTTGCCAATTCTTCGCGCATGCGGCGACGGTCGACAATCATGTCAATCGCGCCTTTTTCAAGTAAAAATTCGCTGCGCTGGAAGCCTTCGGGCAAGGTTTCGCGCACCGTTTGCTCAATCACGCGCGGACCGGCAAAGCCGATTAAGGCGCCCGGCTCGGCGATAATCAAATCGCCCAACATGGCAAAAGAAGCGGACACCCCGCCCATCGTAGGGTCGGTTAAGACCGAGATAAAGGGCAATCCCGCCTTATGCAGCTGCGTTAATGCGGCGGAGGTTTTCGCCATTTGCATCAAAGAGGTCAATCCCTCCTGCATCCGCGCGCCGCCGCTGGCGGCAAAGCAGACAAAGGGCGTTTTATGTGCAATGGCATGTTCCACCGCGCGCACAAAGCGTTCGCCCACCACAGAGCCCATCGAACCGCCCATATAGGAAAATTCAAAAGCCGCCGCCGTGAAATCTCGCCCTAAAATTTTACCTGCCATGGCAATCAGCGCATCGCTTTCGCCGCTGGCCTTATTGGCTTGGCTAATCCGATCTTTGTAGCGTTTGCTGTCTTTGAATTTCAAAAAATCAATCGGCTGCAATTCTTTGGCAATTTCTTGGATTTCCGTATCCGCATCAAAGAGATTCTGCAAACGCTCGCGCGCGCTGATGCGCATATGATGCCCGCATTCGGGGCAGACATATTGCGCGTTTTTCACATCTTGCCGATACAAGGTGCGGCTGCAACTGCTGCACTTCAGCCATAAACCGTCTGGAATTTGCTGATTTTTATTTTTGGTTTTGATGCGCGAGGGCATCAAATTATCAAACCAACCCATGTTTTTCCTCTCAATTATCCAGAGCTTGTCGGATAGTTTCTACAAATGTTCTTGCCGCCTGCGGCACATCCTGCCCCTCTTGCGCGGCCTGCCATAATTTGGCGACCAAAGCCGAGCCGATAATCACACCGTCGGCAAATGCCGCCATTGCCTTGGCGGTTGCGCCGTCGCGAATACCGAAGCCAATGCAGACAGGCGTTTTTGTTTGGGTTTTGATGTCTTCTACCGCATGACGAATCGCTTCCGCCTGTGCTTCCTGTTTGCCCGTTACCCCGCGCAAAGACACATAGTAAATAAAGCCTTCTGCGGCGGCGATAATTTTATGTTGCCGCTCGGCGCCGGTGGTAGGCGCCAGCAATTGAATCGCGGTCATATTATTCGCGCTCAAGTCCGCCGCATAATCCGGCAAAGCCTCAATCGGGCAATCGACCAAAATGACCGCATCCACGCCGCTTTGCGCCGCCGCCTGCATACTCTGGGCAAAGCCGCGGCGCTCAAAACTGTTCAAATAACCCATTAAAACAATCGGCGTTGCACTATCTTGCTGACGAAATTCCGCCGCCATCGCCAAAACATCCGGCAGACTCACGCCGCGCGCCAAAGCACGCTCATTGGCTAATTGAATCGTTTCGCCGTCTGCGGCAGGGTCGGAGAAAGGAATGCCCAATTCCAGAATATTCGCTCCGCCCGCCACCAAGGCATGCATCACGTTCACGCATTGTTCCGGCAGCGGATCGCCGGCAGAAATATAAGGAATCAATGCTTTGCAGCCGTTTTCTGCCAAAGCGGCGAAAACCGCTTCCATTCTCTTACTCATGCTTACCTCACAAAGTGATGCCGTCTAAGGCGGCAATCGTATTAATGTCTTTGTCGCCGCGCCCTGAGAGATTGACCACAATGCGCTTACCCTTGCCCAATTCTTTTGCCAATTTCATCGCATGCGCCAAGGCGTGCGAGGATTCTAAAGCAGGGATAATCCCTTCCAAATGACATAAATCATGGAAGGCCGCCAAGGCTTCCTCATCTGTCGCCGCCACATATTCAGCACGACCGCTGGCTTGCAAAAAGGCATGCTCGGGTCCAACGCCGGGATAGTCCAAACCGGCAGAAATCGAATGCGTTGCGGCGATTTGTCCGTCTTCATTGCTCATAATCCGCGTGCGGTTGCCGTGCAGCACCCCAATGGGCGCGCCGACGCTTAAAGGCGCGGCATGTTCGTCCGTATGCAAACCGCGTCCCCCTGCTTCCACGCCGACAATGCGCACGCCGGCATCGTCATAGAAAGGATAGAACAGCCCGATCGCATTCGAGCCACCGCCTACGCAAGCCACTACCGCATCGGGCAAAGCACCGAATTGTTCTTGACATTGCGCTTTGGCTTCCTCGCCGATAACCTTTTGAAAATCGCGCACCAACATCGGATAAGGATGCGGGCCTGCCACCGTGCCGATGATGTAAAACGTGTCGTCAATGTGGGCGACCCAATCGCGCATCGCCTCGTTCATCGCATCTTTGAGCGTCCGCGAGCCGGATTTCACCGCCACCACTTCCGCACCGAGCAATTTCATGCGATAGACATTCGGCGCTTGACGCTGTACGTCATCAGCGCCCATATAGACCACGCATTCCAAGCCCAAACGCGCGGCGACCGTCGCCGTTGCCACGCCGTGCTGCCCCGCACCGGTTTCGGCAATCACGCGCCGTTTTGCCAAACGTTCCGCCAACAAGGCTTGCCCAATGGTATTATTGACCTTATGCGCGCCCGTATGATTCAAATCCTCGCGTTTGAGCCAAATTTCCGCACCGTCTACGCGTTCGCTCAAACGTTTGGCGAAATACAAAGGCGAGGGACGCCCGACATAATGGCGCAATTCCTCGCGATAACGCTGCCAAAAAGCCGGCTCATTGCGCGCGCTTTCATAAGCGTCCTGCAATTCCAAGACGGCCTGCATTAAGGTTTCGGCAACAAATTGCCCACCGAATTGGGCAAAATAACCGCGTGCATCAGGATATTGATAATAATCTGTCATAAAGCTGCTGCTCTTGCTTGAGAAATAAAAGCCTGCATTTTAGCAAATGATTTCCGTGCCGGCGCACTTTCCACACCCGAAGACACATCGACCGCCCAAGGGCGCACCGCTTTTACCGCCGCCGCCACATTCTCGACATCCAAGCCGCCCGCCAAAATCAGCGGTTTAGACATCTCAGGAATCTTCTCCCAATCAAATACTTTCCCGCTACCGCCGCTGGATTGCGCCCCGAAAGCATCCAATAAAAAACCGTCCGCCTGCGCATAAGTGCTGCAATACTGCGCGACCGCGGCGCTGTCGGGCAAATCCTGCATCGGCACCGCCTTAATCCAACGCCGCCCGAAACCGGCGCAAAACGCCGCTTCTTCCTGACCGTGAAATTGCAAGACCTCCAGCGGCACTTTATCTAATACCGCCTGCACAAATGCCGCTTCAGGATTTACGAATAAGCCCACGCTTTGCACAAAAGGCGGCACCGCCGATAACAATGCCGCCGCCTGTTCAATCGAAACCGCGCGTTTTGAAGGCGGATAAAAGACAAAGCCCAAAGCATCCGCCCCCGCCGCTGCCGCTGCCTGCACATCTTCCGCGCAGCTTAAACCGCAAATTTTTATCCGCATGAAGCCCCCTGAAAATGGCATATCTTAGCATAGGCGCAGTGCCCCGCCGGGCTGTCGAAAACATTGCGAAATGAAAATCTGCTTGCCTAAGACAATATACTTGCTAAACTGATACAAATTTTCATTTATATGGAGAGGAACCATGAAATTCAAACAACTCTTGATTGCCGCCGTTTTAGGCACCGGTCTTGCCGCCCAAGCCGCCGTTACTAACGGACAAAAATACGGCGACTGGCAAGGCGTTTGCCAAGAAGGCATGTGCGGCATCATGCAAGAAGCGAAAAACCAAGCCGGTACCGTTGTCGGCTTATTAGCGATTAGAAAAGTGCCTGAAGCCAATAATCAGGCGGTTTTATTCATTACCGTGCCTTTAGGCGTAGTCCTACATGCCGGCATCGGCATTGCCGTTGATACGAAAGAAGTGAAAAGTGTCCCCTTGGATTACTGCTCGCCGGGCGGCTGCCATGTTGCCGTTCCTTTAGAAAGCGATATATTAAATAAAATCAAAGCAGGTAATAAATTGCAAATCGCCACCTTCGCCGGCGGTCAGCAGCAAACCGTAGAATTTTCCTTAAAAGGCGTTACTTCAGGCATTAACGCACTCTAATGCCATCATAAAAAGCCGGATAAAACCGGCTTTTTTATTGTCCGCTTTTCTCTCACACAGGATTGACCATGCCCCTTTTTCCCCTGCCGCAAGCCCTTATTTTTGATTGCGATTCCACCCTAAGCACGATTGAAGGCATTGACGAACTGGCGGCGGCAAAAAATTGTCGTGCCGAAATCGCCGCCCTTACTGACCGTGCCATGAACGGCGAAGTGCCGCTAGAAGCCGTTTATGCCAAAAGGCTGGAGATTATCCGCCCGAGCCGCAGCGACGTGCGGGCAATTGCGGATTTATATGTCGCCAATCCCTGTCTGCATACGCAAGAAATTGTGCGGCATTTGCAGAACAAAGGCGTACGGATCGGCATTGTCAGCGGCGGTTTGCTGGACGCGGTGCTGCCCTTCGGACAATCGCTGGGCATTGCCGAGGAAGATATTTTCGCCGTTGCCTTGGATTATGATGCGCAGGGCAATTATCGCAGCGTGCCGCCCAGCCCCTTAACGACCGCCGCCGGCAAATTCGAGGTCGTAGCGCAATGGAAAGCCCGTCATCAATTCAAAAGTCTGCATTTGGTCGGCGACGGCATGAGCGATGTTGCCGCGCTCGGAAAAGCGGCGGCAGATGTGGTTATCGGCTACGGCGGCGTCATTGCCCGCCCCGCCGTACGCGAACAAGCCAGCATTTTTATCGAGCAGGCGGATTTGCTCGCATTACTCGCCTTATGGGAGGACGCATGAATCAAATTCCTGAAAACATCGGACAATTTTATCTGGGCAATGAAATTAAGCCGGAGCAACGCCCCCTGCTCTACGATGCCGCGGATTTATGCACTCATGCCGTGATTATCGGCATGACCGGTTCGGGCAAAACCGGATTGGGCATCAGCCTCTTGGAAGAAGCGGCATTAGACAATATCCCCGTCATCGCCATTGACCCCAAAGGCGATTTATAATCAAGGAATCCAAAAAAGGTTACACTAAAACTTATGGCATATAGTCGGAGAAGTGAAAAAGTAGTACATGGCGGCGAGCCGCAGACAGTACAAGAGCGTACGGCAAGGCGAGCCAACGCCGTAATACTTTTTCTATTCTTTGACTATAGGCAATCTCTTGCTCAATTTTCCCCGTTTGCAGGCAGAAGATTTTCTGCCTTATGCCGATGCCGACGTCTTAGCCCAACAAGGCATCGATGCGCCGATATGGGCGGAAAATACCGCCAAGCAATGGCGGCAAGGTATTGAACAATCAGGACAAAGCAGCGAACGCATGCAAATGCTCAAAGCCGGCAATCCCGTGCATCTCTACACACCGGGCAGCAGCCTTGGTCTGCCGCTGGCACTAATCGGTGATTTCCCGCCGCCGCCCGCCGAAATTCAAGCCAATCGCGAAGCCTATGCCGACTATCTTGACAGCAGCGCGGCAAGCCTGCTTGCCTTGCTCAAGCAAGACAATGACAGTCTGTCGCCGGCGCATGTCTTTCTCACGCACATATAGTCAAAGATTTCAAAAAGAGTTACAGTTTTGATTCATTTTGCTGTACTCTCTATAACGCTCGCAGCTTGATATTTTGTGTCACTTTTTCAGTTCTTCGACTATATTCAATCATTTCTGGATGCAGCAGCAAAGCATCGACTTGGGTGGTTTGATTGCCGCCATCAGCCGACCGCCTTTTGAAAAAATCGGCATCTTGCCGCTTTCGCAAGTCTTTCCGGAAAAATCGCGCCAATCCCTTGCCTTGGGACTGAACAACCTTCTTGCCGCGCCGGGCTTCGCCCAATGGCGCAGCGGCAAAACGCTGGATTGCGAAAGCCTGTTTTACAGCCCTAAAAAACGCGCCCAAACCAGCATTTTAAACATCGCGCATTTAAGCGACAGCGAAAGAATGTATTTTGTCAGCCTGCTGCTGGCGAAACTGATTGCCTGGATGCGCCGCCAACAAGGCACTTCCACCCTGCGCGCCATTCTCTATATGGACGAAATCGCCGGCTATCTGCTGCCGCCTAACAGCAATCCCGCCAGCAAAGCTGCCTTCCTGACCTTGCTCAAACAGGCGCGCGCCTTTGGTCTCGGACTCGTTCTGTCCACGCAAAACCCGATTGATTTGGACTACAAAGCCCTTTCCAATGCCAGCACATGGTTTATCGGACGCCTGCAAACCGCGCAAGACCGCAAGCGTCTGCGCGAAGGTCTGCTCAGCGCGGGCGAAGCCGGCTTAAATGCCGCAGAACTCGACCAATGGTTCGACCAACTGGGCAAACGTCAATTCCTCATGAAAAACATTCATGAAAATACGCCCTGCATCCTGCAAACCCGCTGGGCAATGAGCTATCTGGCAGGACCGCTCGGCGCCGAACATATCCGCCGACTCAGCCAAAATACCGATGGCGCCGATAAGACTTCAAAAGACAAACATCCTCATTCGGCGCATCAGCATCCCGCCCTGCTGCCCAATGGGATTGCCACCTATTATGTGCCCGGCGGCAAAAACGACGCGCCGGCGCATTATTTTCCGATCCTGCTTGCCGCCGCCAGCTTGTTCTATCAAGACGCCAAAGCCGATATCCGCACTGAAAATAAAATCTTACTCAATGTCGCCCTAGAGGAAAATGGCGATATCGATTGGACGCAAGCCGCTCCTCTGGCGCTCAATCTCGAGCAATTGCAAAGCAGCCCGACACAGCCGGCACATTTCCACCCTGCACCGCCAAGCCTAGGCGACAGCAAATGCTGGACGGCATGGGAACGTAGCCTCAAAACCGCTTTGCGCCAATTCAACAGTCTGGAAATTTTCTATGCGCCGGATTTTAAAATTTACAGCGAAGCTGGCGAAAGCGAACAGACCTTCCGCAACCGCCTCAGCACTGCCGCGCACGAACAACGCGACCAAGCCGTGCAAAAACTGCGCCAAAGCTATAACAGCAAGCAAATGCGATTAGCGCGCCAGCAAATCAGCGCCGAACAAGCCCTTGAAAGAGAAAATGCGCAAGCCTCAAACAGCCTGCTCAGCACAGGCATTGCCATCGGTGGCGCCTTGCTGGGCGCATTCACAGGACGCAAAGTGCTGTCGCAAAGCAATATCAACCGTGCCGCCAGCGCCATACGCAAAGCCGGCAATATCGGCAAGGAGCGCCAAGACCTTGCCGCGGCAAAAGAAAAAGCTGCCTTGATTGAGCAGGAAATTGCCGCCGTAGAACAGGAATTGGCGCAAGCCCTTGCCGACATCGAATACCGCTACCGCGTGGAAAATCTCAATATTGAACGCAAAAGCATTCATGCCAAAGCCGCCGATATTCGGATTGATTTCTTAGCGCTCTTATATCAGCCTTTGGTTTAAACACAGTCAATTCATGACAAATACGAACATTATATTTTTAACCTTAGCTTAGGCGTTTATGCCAGAAAGCACTCGCATGACAAATTGTGATGGATATAAATATCTAAACTACTAATTTATAAAGAAGTATGTCGGATTCTTGAATCCGACAAATTGATATTTCAAGCAATGTCGGATACAAGTAGCTAACCTAACCATCAAAAAGTGATTGATTTTGCTATGTTTCAACACGTAGAGCGACACATAAAGCGTCGCTCTACGTGTTGTCCTGAATTGGAAGAGATTACACCTCTCCCACAAAATTATCCTCCCTAAAGGGAGGGGCTTCAACCAGTAAGGAAATTTTGATGAATTTACTATATTTGTCATGCTTGTGTGAGTTCAAATACACTTAGGCACCCGACAAACGCTGCCTTCTCGCTTCAAACAGCATCACGCCGCAAGCAACCGATACATTCAGACTTTCCATGCCCTCCGCCATCGGAATGGCGGCGAGATAATCGCAGCACTCCCGCAATCCGAAACGGATGCCCTCGCCTTCATTGCCGACAATCATTACCAGTCCGCCGCGCAAATCAAGACTGTAGAGGGAAACGCTTTCTTCGCCGGCGCCGCCGACAACCCACAGCCCTTTTTCCTTCATCGCCTCGACTTCGCGCTTGAGATTGGCAACGCGGAAAATCGGCAACACTTCCGATGCACCGCAGGAAACTTTATGCACGACCGGCGTAATATCCGCCGAACGACTGTTGGGCAGCAATACGGCATCCACGCCCGCTGCCAAAGCGCTGCGCAGACAAGCACCGAGATTATGCGGATCTTGAATGCCGTCCAAGACCAATATCAGCGGCTGCTCGATACCGGCGATTGCCGCCTGCCAATTCGCCGCCTGCTCCGCCACAAGACATTCCGCGGCAATACCCTGATGGCGCACGTCGGGCAGACGCATATCAATGCCGTAAAGCGGCACGCGTTCAATCGCAATACCCTGCGCCAGCATATCTTCCAGCAATACAGCCAAATTCTTGCTTTTTTTGCCTTCGACGATTTCCGCCCGCAGAATGCGTTTATCCATCAAGGCTTGGCGGACGGCATGTATGCCGCCAATCCATTGTGTTTTCATTTGATTTTCCTTTTCTTCTTCGTCGCTTTTTTCTCAACAGCAGGTTTTTTGGTTTCTACGCGCTGATGCTTGCTGCTTTTGACTTTCTTTTTCGCGCGCTTCTCCGCTTTGGTCGCCTCATGGCTGGGTGCGGAAGCAGCGGTTTTATGGCGTTTGCCCGCATGATTGAGCAAAGCGAAATCGATTTTGCGGTCGTCGATATCGACTTTTGCCACGCGCACCCGCACTTGGTCAAGCATGCGGAATACATGTCCGCTACGCTCGCCCGTCAGCGAAACCGTGTCCGCATCATAATGATAATAGTCGTTGGTCAGACTGGAAACATGCACAAGCCCGTCAATGAAATAATCGTCCAAAGTAATGAATAGACCGAAGCTGGTAATATTGGAAATCTGGCCGCCGAATTCTTCGCCGATGCGATGGCTCATAAATTCGCATTTCAGGAAATCCATCGCCTCGCGCGTAGCATCGTCGGCGCGGCGTTCGGTCATGGAAGTATGTATCGCCAATTCCGTCATTTGCTCGCCGTTGTAAGCATAATTTTCCGCTGTACCGCCGCGCAAAATATGGCGAATGGCGCGATGGACGAGCAAATCGGGATAGCGGCGGATAGGAGAAGTAAAATGGGCGTAGTTTTCCAAAGCCAAGCCGAAATGCCCGCGGTTTTTGGGCGAATATACCGCCTGCTCCATTGTGCGCAACAGCATTTTCTCAATCAAGGCATAATCGGGTCGCCCTTGCGCCAAAGCCAAGACTTGCGCCAATTGCTGTGGGCTGACGCTGTCGCCGATGCGGATTTTGCCGCCCAGACCAATCCGCGACAGGTATTGCTTGAGCTTGCCTAAACGGTCAATCTCTGGCGTGTCATGCACGCGGTAAAGCGCAGGAATCTTGTGTTTGCTTAAAAATTTTGCCGCCGCAATATTCGCCACAATCATACATTCTTCAATCAATTTATGCGCTTCCAGACGTTCGCGCGCCTTAATGCTTTCGATTTTGCCTTCGCTGTCATATTCAAACTCCGCTTCCGCAAACTCGAAATTAATCGTATGCCGCGCTTCACGCGCCGCTTTTAAAATCTCATACACCGCCGCAAGCGTGTCCAAGGGGCGCAGCAATTGAGCAAAACTTTCGCGCAATAAGGCATCGCGGTCAAAAATGATTTTCTGCGCCGTTTCATAAGTCAGCCGCGCATGAGAATGCATCACCGCCTCATGAAATTTGCTCCGCTTAATGCTGCCGTCGGGTGCCAACGTGATTTCGCAGACCATACATAATCTGTCCACATGCGGATTGAGCGAACACAATCCATTGGATAATTTCTCCGGCAACATCGGAATCACGCGGTCAGGAAAATAAACGGAAGTGCCGCGCAAATGCGCCTCTTCATCCAAAGAACTGCCCATCTTCACATAATGCGACACATCGGCAATCGCCACATACAGGCAATAATTCGCGCCGCGCTTCTCTGCAAACACCGCATCGTCAAAATCGCGCGCACTAATGCCGTCAATGGTAACAAAAGGCAAATGGCGCAAATCCAGCCGATTTTCATAATCTTGCGCACGCAAAGCCTCCGGCACGGCTGCCGTTTCCTGCTGCACCGCCTCGGGAAACTCCCGCGGAATATTATGATTTTCCAAGGCGATTTCCACTTCCATGCCGGCAGCGCGCTCTTCGCCCAGAACGTGCAAAATTTTCGCCACCGCCTGGCTGTGGCGTGTGGGATATTCCACAATTTCAGCCACTACGATTTCGCCGTTTTTCGCCCCGTTGCGCTTATCGTCAGGAATGAAAAACTGCCGATTTAAACGGCGGTTCTCAGGCAAAACAAACCACAAACCCTGCAAATGGCTTAATTTGCCCACAATCCGCGCCTGACCGCGCTCCAAAATTTCTACAGGTGCATAATCCTTGCGCCCCTGCCGATCGATATCGCTGACGCGTGCTAGGATTTTGTCATCATGCATCAGCTCATTCATATACTTAGGCGGAATAAAGCCATCAGGCTCATCGCCTTCAAAATGCAGAAAACCATAACCTTCAGGATGCGCAATCACGCGCCCCGCCACTAAATCCATTTTGCGCGACAAACCGATTTGACCCTGCCGGTTCGACATCAACTGCCCCGCCCGAATCATAGCCTTTAAACGATGGCCGAATAATTCCGCCCGCGCCTCATCAAGCTGGAAAATATTGATAATCTCAGCAAAACTTAATAAACGCCCCTCTTTTTCCAAGGACTGCATAATGAACTCACGGCTCGGCAAAGGATTCTCGCCGTATTTTTCAATTTCGCGCTGATAATACGGATCCTGCCGTTGCCAATGATGCAAGGATTGAATTTTTTTCTTTGCCATCTCTATTTCTCCAAATATTATTATAAAAAATATTAGAACAGCATCCCAACTTGAAATAAAAATATTTTATGCCGAATAATTGCGTACATCTTGACTACGCTTATAACCGTCAACATAATATTCTAACTGTTCCAATACCCATTCTAAATCATTTTCCGATTCTTCTAATATTGCCATGCGTTCAATCACAGTAACAATTTCATCATAAGGAAAAAACTTCTCTCTTGCTAAAAAAATAGAATCATGTAGGGTTTTTTGGGCATTTTCTTTATCAATGAGTAATTCTTCATATAATTTTTCACCTGCACGCAATCCTGAATACTGGATTTCAATATCGCCTTCTTGATTAGCTTGCTCTTTAAATGTTAAACCGCTTAACTTGATCATTTGACGAGCTAAATCTTGAATCCGAACAGGTTCTCCCATATCTAATAAAAACACATCGCCTCCCGTCCCCAAAGCTCCGGCCTGAATGACCAACTGCGAAGCCTCTGGGATAGTCATAAAATAGCGAGTAACATCAGGATGGGTAACCGTAATTGGTCCGCCTTTGGCAATTTGCTGTTTAAACAAAGGTACAACCGAACCGGAAGAGCCCAATACATTGCCAAAACGTACCATGCTAATTTGAGTTTGATGTGGCTTTTCTGCCATTGCCTGACAATACAGCTCCGCCATACGCTTGGATGCGCCCATCACATTAGTAGGTCGAACAGCTTTATCTGTTGAAATCAAAACAAATGTTTCAACACCTTTGTTGACAGATGCATTGACACTGAAAGCCGTACCAACCGCATTGTTTTTCAAGCCTGCAATCGGATTAGCCTCTACTAAAGGAACATGTTTGTATGCAGCCGCATGATAAACCGTTTGCACTTGATATTGCTCAATAATACGTTCCAATTTAACTTGTTCTAACACTGTACCTAAAATAGGAATAAGGTTACATTGAGCAGACTGTTGCAATTCTTTTTCTATGGCATACAAAGCAAATTCTGTTAATTCATATAAAATTAATAATCTTGGCTGATTTTTAATGATTTGGCGACACAATTCCGAACCGATTGAACCGCCTGCACCTGTTACCATCACCACTTTATTTTTAATATTCTTAGACAATAACTCTGGAATAGGAGCCACAGGATTTCTTCCTAGCAAATCAACAATATCGATATCTTGAATATCGGAAATACGAATATTCCCATCAACTAAGCGAGTTAAACCCGGTAACTCAGTAATTTTTATTGAAGAATCTTCTAAAAATTTAACAATTGCTTGTTTACGCTCACGGCTGACTGAAGGTAAAGCAATTAAAACTTCATCAATCTGATATCTTGCAAAACGTTGTTTAGCTTGCTCAGCGGAATAAACTTTCAATCCACCTAAAATACGACCATTTAAAGCAGGATTATCATCAATAAAATATAAGGGCAAATGATCTTCGGAGCGAATTAAAATACCTGCAACTTGTTGCCCTGCCGCTCCTGCTCCATAAATCACCATACGTTTACGCAATTTATGAGTTTGCAGAAATAATATCCTAATAAAGAAACGAATTACACTTCGACTAAACCAGACCCAAGCAAACATAGTAAAGCCAAACATCAACGGAATACTATTAGGAATAAAAGCAGATGTGGTACGAGCCAATAAATACAACACGATAACGGTTAGAATAGTTGCCATAGCTAAGCGACCAATCATCATCTCATTGAAACTACGCACAATAAAACGATATACACCTGTTAAGAACAAACTGAAAACCGCAACTAACGAGACCAACCATTCTCCCAACATTAAATTGGGAACAGCATCCACTGATAAATCAAACAGACGTATTACATAGCAGCCCCATAATAATAATGGAAATACAAAAAAATCAAGAAGGCTCAAAAAACTTTGTTTTAGCCTTCTTGATGCAGCAGTTAATGGGAAAATGATTGCTTTAATATTCATAACAATCCATCTATTTTTTCACATATAAAAGAAATTGCTTCTTGAGTTTTTTGTATATTTTCTTTGCTTAAGGTCGGATGCACTAAGAACATCAAACTGCTTTCGCCTAACTGTTTTGCATTCGCCAAACGCTCTTTAGGAATCCAAGGAGTACCTTCAAATGCTTTTTCTAAATAGACTTCTGAGCAAGAACCGCTATAACAAGGAACACCAAAATCATTAATTTCTTGCATAATACGGTCTCTTGACCAACCATCTGGCAATTTATTCAAATTAACTTGCACATAACATCTATAAGCAGCATGCAGATAATCATCAGTCGGTTTAAATACGGTAAAATAAGGACTATTGCTAAAAACAGATGAAATTGCATTCATATTTTCATTGCGTTTCTTCGTCCATTCAGGCATTCGTTTAAGCTGAATGCGCCCAATAACGGCCTGTACTTCCATCATGCGCCAATTTGTTCCGAAAGACTCGTGCAACCAACGAAAGCCGACAGGATGTTGCCGATTATATACTGCGTCAAAACTTTTACCATGATCTTTATACGACCACATTTTGTTCCACAAGCTCTCATCATTGGTCGTTACCATGCCACCTTCGCCACCAGTCGTTATAATTTTATCTTGACAGAAAGACCAAGCACCAATATGCCCAATAGAACCGGCTGAACGACCTTTATACATTGCACCGTGAGCTTGGGCACAATCTTCAATGACATATAAGTTTTTTTCTTGTGCCAATGCCATTATCGGATCCATATCGCACATTAAACCGGCAAGATGTACACAAATAATCGCTTTTGTATTTGGCGTTAAAACCGCTTCTATCGTACGGCGAGAAATATTTTGCGAGTCTAATTCTACATCAGCAAATACCGGATTTGCCCCTGCGGTAACAATGGAGCTTGCAGATGCTAAAAATGTACGAGAAGTTACGATCACATCATCGCCATCACCAATGCCTAGTGCCTTTAAAGCAACATCAAGTGCTAAGGTACCATTAGCTAGTGCCACAGCATATTTAGTTTGAGTATAATCCGCGAATTCTTTTTCAAATTCACGACATTCTTGTCCTGTCCAGTAATTGACTTTGTTGGAAAGAATTGTTTTTGATACCGCATCCGCTTCTTCTTGCGTAAATGACGGCCAAGGTTCAAAAGGCGTATTTAGCATAAGTTATCCTCTTTTTGTCAATAATTTTCTAATGTTTTTAATATGACACCAAGCATAAATTCAATAAATACAGTTGAATCGTTTTCTTTATCCGCTTGTGCCAAGACTTGGTAATATTCTGCTTGATAAGCGTATATAATCGTTTCAATAGGGATCCAAGCAAAAATGGGATTAGCACGACTCAGAATAACACTCTGCCATAATCGACCTATTCGACCGTTTCCATCATTAAAAGGATGAATCATTTCAATTTCATAATGGACAACCGCACTTTTAATCAAATCTGGTGTATCATCATACTTTGCCCAAGTAAATAAATCACTAATCAGCTTTTCAACAAACTGCGGTCTCGCTCCCATATGGACTAATTGTCCGGAGGCATTATAAATACCGACATCTTTACTTCTAAAATTCCCTGATTCATCAAATATTGTTTGAGTTAATAAATAATGAGCTTTTAGAAAATCCTGTACGGAATAAGGATCGTAACTAAGTATTTCATCATAAGCATCATAGGCATTTTTAACTTCTTGAATTTCTTTTGGGTGCCCTAACACTCGTTTACCGTTAAGCACCGCTGTCACTTGCTCAAAGGTCAGACTATTATTTTCAATCGCTAACGATGAATGAATAGAACGAATACGATTTTCTTTACGCAAATGTAAATTCCGCTCATACTCAATCTGTAAGGTGCCTAATTTATGGGATATTTTTACCATAAGATTAAGCATTTTATTTGTAATGGAAAATGGTGGTTTCATCTAAAATTTTCAAACAACAAAATCTTATTTCTTTAAAATTCTAGCGGGGTTGCCAACAACAGTAACATCATCAGGAATATTGTTAAGCACAACAGCTCCCATTCCTATTACAACATTTTTACCAATTTTAAGCGGTTTATCAGGTGTTCCTTGCTTAATCATTGCTCCAGATCCAATATAAGTATGATTGCCGATATGCACATTACCATTACATTTTACGCCCGGAGCAAAAGTAACATAATCGCCAATAACACAATCATGTTCTACATAACTATAAAGATTAGCGTGAAAAGATTTCCCTATTTGCACATTTGATCCTAATGTAACAAAAGGACTGATCGCACAGCCCTTTTCAACTGAAACTGAATCCATAATAATCGCACTTTGTGAAATAATCGACCACAATTTAATGCCATCAGCGGTTAATTTATTGCAAATTTTTTCACGAATTTGACCGCTTGCAATCGCTATTAAGACTGCTTTTTTTGCATATTCTTGTTGTTTAAAAGCCTCATAATTCATTGCTCGATATCCGTTTATGTTTACTTCTTCAGATAAACTATCATCAATGAAACATAATTCAGCTTGTTTATCTTGTTTTTCGAGATATTCTTTGGCAACAGGCATTAAACTACGCCCACAACCGGAAGCTCCATAAACGGCAAAAATTTTGTCTGATTTTGTGCCGGTAAATTTAGAAATTGTGGCTTCTCCTGCCGCACTAATATCTTCTTTAAAAGAGACTTTTTTTACTGTTTTAAATAAAATTTTAATATCCAGCCAAAATGATTGATTTTCAACATACCAAGTATCTAGTGCAAATTTCTGCTCCCAGCTAATTGCATTTCGTCCATTTACTTGAGCATAGCCGGTAATACCCGGGCGAACATTATGCCGTTTCGCTTGCTCTTCGTTATATAGTGGTAAATATTCCATTAACAACGGACGAGGACCAACTAAACTCATATCCCCTTTTAACACATTCCAAAGTTCTGGCAATTCATCAAGACTGGTAGCACGCAACATTTTTCCAAATGATGTTAAACGCTCACTATCCGACAATGAATTCCCATGAACATCAACAGCATCTTTCATTGTTCGAAATTTAATCATCTCAAAAGGTTTACCGTTTAATCCCGGGCGAATTTGACGGAATAAAACTGGAGAGCCTAGATTTTTCTTTACTTTATAAGCAACAATCACATAAATCGGTAAAAGTAAAATCAACGCAAAAACTGAAACTGTAATATCAAATAGGCGTTTTAGCATATATTATAACTCCAAAATCCTAATCAATTTCTGATTAACTTTTTTGGCATCAAATTTTTCTCTAGCAATATGGTAACTTTCATTTCCCATAATGCCGATTTGTTTAGGATTCTCAATAAAATAAATCATTCTTTCTGCTAGTTCATCAACTTTCCAAGGTTTTACTAAAAAGCCATTTTTCCCATCTACGACAGTCTCTCGACAACCTGGTACATCTGTCGTGATTACTGCTCGCCCTACAGCCATAGCTTCTTGGGTACTTCTTGGTACACCTTCACGATAATAAGAGGGTAAAACAAAAATATGGCTTTTTGCAATCCACTCAGATATATTTAATACCTGACCAGGGTATTCAATGACTCCTGTTTGAATATAGTTCTCTAGCTCTGTTTGAGACAATGCCCCTAAGTTCATATCATCCACAGCACCAAGTACAGTAAAAATTGTATTTGGGTATTGTGCCTTAATAATTTTTGCTGCTGCAATAAACTCGTGTATTCCTTTTTCTTTTAACAAACGACCAATAAAGAGAAAACGAATGTGCTCACTTTGAGGAATAGGCTGATAAGGATAATCGGATAAGTTTAAACCTATACCACCTAGAATTTCCACCTGTTTGGTTTTAATTTGATATTTTTCTAATAAGTCTTTTGGATCATTTGGGTTTAAGAAAATAACTTTATCAGCTAATGGTAAAGATAATTTATATAAGAAAACTTGAATAATACGAATTAGTTTAGTTTTAACAGAAGTACCTTCAGGTTGTTCAGTAAAAGTAAATCCTAGTCCTTCCAACATTGCAAATATTTTTGGAACTTGAGCTAATTTAGATGCTAAAGTTCCAAAAATTACCGGTTTAGCAAAATAACTGAACACTAAATCAGGATGAATAGCTTTTATTTTTTTTATTAATTTACAAGTTGAAATAATATCCGCCAACGGATTTAAACCGCCACGATTTAATTCGTATGGAATAGCCGTAACGCCGATTGCTTGAATCCTATCTAGTTCAGCTTCAGTGTATTCTGATACAAAAGCATAAACTTGACACCCTTGTTTCAGCAACTCCTCAATTAAAGGTTTCCTAAAACCGTAAATACTTGAGGCGACTGTAGTGATAAAAACAATCTTGCTAGTTTTTTTCATAAATATTCAACCAGATTTGAACGGATTTTTCTAAAGAAAATAATTTCTCAACTCTTTTTCTGGCATTTTGATTATTTTCTTGAACATATTCTTTAGGCAGCTTAATTGCTTTCAAAATAGCTTGCGCCAATTTTTCTGAACATTGCGGCTCAACTAAAAAACCTGTATCCCCCATAATTTCAGCACTACCACCACAATCAGTAGCAATTACAAAGCATTGAGTAGCCATTGCTTCAATGACAACTGTTGGCAATCCTTCATATTTCGAAGATAGAATGAAAAAATCAGCTTCATTAAGCAATTCTAGAATATCTGATCTTGCGCCTAAAAGAATAATATCATTTTGCAAATTCAATTCTTTAATTAGCTGCTCTAGCTGTGGACGCAATTCACCATCACCGGCAATATAAAATTTAACTGCTTGAGTTGTTTGTTGTTTGACTTGAAAAACAGCATAAATCAAATTAGGATAATCTTTTTGATCATTAAATCTGCCTACAGAAATAAAATTTACATCATGAAAATCAAAAACATTATTTAAATTAATATTTTTTTTGAATTTTTCTAAATCAATTCCATTATATACAGTATGAATATTTTTATCTGTAAAAGCTTTAGATTTAATGAAAGCATTCGTAGCTTCCTGACTGACATTTGTATTGTAATCTGACAAAAAATTAGTATATTTATATGCTAACATTCTAACTTTACCACCTTCATTTGAATTATGAGCAGTGCAGATTAATTTAGCTATACTAAGAAAAAAACGATTCAAACGTGTAAAAATATTTGCATGCACCATATGTGAATGCACAACATCAGGCTGATATTCTTTTACTAATTTTCTATATTTTAGACTAGCAGGCAATAAAGAAGCAAAACTTTCTAAGCCCAAATAAATGACTTCAATTTCTGATAATTGTGGCTTAATTTTTACTGCGCCTGTTAAATAAGCTATCTTTACTTGATGCCCTTGCTGATACATTTGCTCTGCTAAATTGATAACCACTCTCTCAGCCCCGCCTAAGCCTAGTCCTGTGATAACATAAAGAATTTTCATAAAATGTTTTTCTGTTTTATTCTGCGAGAAAATAATAAAAATAAAAATGTATAAATAAAAAAAGTAAAAATCAGCGGTGATATACTTGCACGTGAAATAGAAAAAACATATAAGATGAAAATGAACAATAAACCCTTGCCATATGAACTACGGCTTAAAGATATTTTTTTCAAAATCCATCCCCATAAAATAATAAAAATAATATATAGTGGCATAAATTTTCCAGCTAATAAATACAAATCTGCAAATAAACTCCATCCTAAGCCAAATCCTGCATTATATAATTCGCTATCATTCTGATATGCAAGATAAGAAGACCAGTCAAATTCATAGCGATCAATTATTCCAAAATGATTAAAAAATATTTGTATTCCAGGTAGAATAGTTTTCAAATAACCTAAAGCAGGTGGGTTTTCAAGATTTAATGCAAAATTCATGATCATCACTGTTCCCCCCTGCGAGTAAATTGTATGTGTTAATTGTTCAAAAAATTTAGCTCTATCTCCCATAGCTCTAGCACCACTTAAACCTGCAATAGTATCCATAATAATAATTAAAGCGACACAACCTATGAAAAAAATAAGATATTTTGACATGCTTATTTTGGCATTCCTATATTTAAGCCATATAAAAAGCAATAATCCAGTAACAAAATTTGTACGCGCTCCTGTAAATATACCTGATATTAATATAATTATTAAAACAAGCACTAAGATTTTAAAATTGAATACCATTATTTTTTTACCAGTATCAACAGTAGAAAATAATAAAGCAATATAAGAAATAAAAAATGAATAAACAACTAATTCAACTGGAGTTTGATATGTTTCTGATTGACTAGCATATAGAGCCAAATATCCTTGATTTACTGTTAAAATAATCTTATAAAATGAAGTGTATAATATATAAAAACTTGAAATATAAACTATAGGTGCTAATATAATAACATCTCTTGATATTACTCTAATATTTTTTTGAGTTTTCTTAATAGCAAATGATGAAGAGAAAATAAAAGGAAAAGAAAATCCTACAATAGTAATGTTTATAAAATTCAGTAAGAATATTTGTTCGTTATAGGTTGCACAATGATTAATGAAAAAATCAAAGCAATAAATTTCATCAAGAATAACCTCTTGAAAATTTGAAGAAATTAAATATGCAAAAAAACGCCCTAAAATAAATAAAGAAAAACCGAATAAAAAGAAAGTATTCAAATTGATAAAGTTCTGTCTTCTTATATTAACAATAAAAAAACTAATTAGAAAATTAATAATAGTTAAATAAATTAAATAATGTGTATCATCTAATTCATAACCTAATAATAAAGATAAAACAAAAAGAATCAACTGAAATGACCATAATATTATTTTCAAACTAATCTCCTTAAATTATTTTCATCCATTTTAGTAAAACATTTTCAATGTCAAATCTACCAAATCTAACGTTGCTTTCTTTAATGTATATATCATATTCACTTTGCTTGAGATTCATCATTTTTAATAGAGAAAATGATAATGCTTTTATGTTCAAAAGTTCAACAAGTAAGCCATTTTTGCCATGTTCAATAATATCTGAAGGTCCCGTATCATAATCAAAAGCTATAATTGGCAAATTATGAGTTTGCGCATCCAACAATACCATAGGAAATCCTTCGTTCCTTGAACTCATGCAATATATCAATGCTTTTTTGTAATAATATATAACATCCTGAGTAGTAGGTATAAATTTAATAAATTTCTCTAATTGATAATCTTTTACTTTTTGTTTGAGAATATTTTCATCTTCACTATTACCCACAATAAATAGTATCCAATCTTTTTTTTGATTACATACTAATTTCCAAGCATCAATTAGCAAATCGAAACCTTTTTGTTCAGTTAATCTACCTACCGCCAAAACAATCTTATTATTTATAGAAGAGGTATGTTCTATATCGAAAAAAGGTGAAGGATTGACAATCGCAATAATTTTAGCATGGATATTTTTCAAACCATTTTCCCATAATTCTTTATCTCTTTGAGTAAGGGTAAAAATATAATCACAATATTTTGCTGCCCATCTTCTACCAACATCCCTTAATCTGACATCTGAATTAGAATTAAAATTGAAATGCTCCCAACAAATATGATTTGTTTTCAATCCTAATAAAGCCAGAATTGTAAATACGCAAGAAATACTATCTACGAAAATTAAAGTATTAATATTGTTTTTTTCAACGAATTTTTCAATTTTCAACACAGCAGAAATATAATTTATTTTCATAGAAATTCGCTTTGAAAATAGAGAATCTGTTTTTACTAGAGTATTTAAAGAAAAAAAAGGTTTATCACCACCCCATAGACTAAGGATATAGATTCGAAAATCCTTTTCAGATAAACTATTCGCAATAAGTGAAGTTACTCGCTCTGTGCCACTAGAATGATTTAAATTACCAATTGAAAAACATATTTTTTTCATTCTAAACTCTAATTTCTATATGTTGATGAACTGAAGATCTTTTTATGTATATCCCATATAACAACAATCCCATTAAATTTGAAAAAATAGTTAAATATTGTTGCTGTAAAAATTTCCGTGATTAAAATTGCACTTACCGCTCCATATAGACCATAAAAATTTACCATAAAAAAAGTTATAATTATATTAAAAACTAATAATAAATTAATTTTCTTTTGCAAATAGTTATAAGCATTGAATTTAAACATATATTTTTCTGCTATAGTAGATAGACTGGAGAATAAACATACCAAAACCATTATCCATAAAATCTCATTAACGGCTAAATATTCATAGCCATATAACCACAAAACAATCCATTCTCCCATTATCAATAAAAAAAATAGACTCATCATACAAAAAACTATTGCGATTGCATTTAATTGTGCAACTTTTTTTTGGCTTAATTCGAAATCAGGTTCTACATAAATCTGAACCATCATAGATGATATTAATGCTCCAACAACGAATGAAAATCCAGAACCTAAAGTCATTGCTACAGTATAGACGCCTAAATCATACTGAGAGCTTATCCCTAAAAATAATTGTGAGGTCTTTGTAAAAATAGCCACCGACAAACTGTATAGAAATAATTTTTTCCCTATTTCTAACATATGATTACGGATTAATTTAGTTTTTGTTTTATAGCTGTCTAAATTACTCAATTTCATTTTTTTGTAAAAATACATCCGCATCAAGAAAGGAATCAGCGTTACTGTAATTATTGGCACAGACAACCATAGCATATCTAGTTGAAAATAGAGAATAAGATAACGGATAGCGAATGCAAGAAGCAATCCAATTGTGTTACAAATTGCATTTATTTTAGACATCAAAATGGCATTAAAATAAATGCCATAGACATCATGCAAGGCAAAAAATGCACTGATACAAGATGCAATAGAAAAAATAAAAACAACTTTATCTGTATAAAAATAAATCAACACAAGAACAATCAGGGAGATTAAAAAAAATAATATATTTCTAACAAGAGCCATTGAATATATTATCTTTTCCCCTAATTTTCTATTTCTACTAGTTCTTTGAAAAATTACATCACTTAAGCCAAACATGGATATAGTTTGAACAATTGTAAAAATAGATGCAGCAAAAGTTAATTTACCAAAATTTTCTGGACCAATATATTTAGCCACAAATGCAGTAACAAAAATTACCCCGAAAATGGAAATAATTTTTTCTATTATCATCCATAGAGAATTAGATAATACTGTTCTATTTATAATATTCATATATCAATAACGTGTATGACTCTTCCCTTTAATATAAGATATTTTAAAAACACATTTCAATATAACAAAACTAAAAGAAAGAATCAGTCCTATCATAATACCAATAGCTAAAACAATCGCCCTTCTCGGCTTATCTTTTCTCACAGGATAATCAGGTGAAGCATGATAATGATAAGCTTGTGTCTTCATTTGCTCAGCTTGTTCCAACAATGGTTCCAGTTGTTCAATTTGAGAGTCGATTTGGTAATATCGAGTAGGATAAATTTTCCCTTTTTCAGTTAATGCTTCAATTTGTGCTCTTAAATATTTTTTACCAAGCATAAATAGATAATTACTATTGAATAATTGAGAATCTGCTAATAATATTTGCGCTTGTGTTTGTGCTTGAGTTTGCACTTGTGCTATATTCTGAGAAATCTTAGAAATATTTTCATCAAAGAAAAATCTATAATAATCTTCAATCCCTGCTCTATTAGCGGTTTCATAGGCTTTATTCAAATAAGCTAATTGAACTTTTTGTAGCAATTCTACATTTTCATTATGTACTAATTTTTCATATTTAAGTGATTGTAATACATTCTCAAAATCAATTAAATAATTATTCAATTCCATTCTAAAAACTTTAGCATTGACAAAATCTACAAAAGATTTTAGCGTTTTTTGTGCTTCTGCTGGCGTTTCAGCGAAGAAAGAGATTTGATAACCAACGGCATTAGGTTCTTTCTTAGCGTCTGGAATAATAAATTGAGTTGCCTTATTACTTAAATCAGATAAAACTTTAATTTTTCCAAACTCATCTTTACCTTCTGTGAGTTGTTTGTAAATATCAGATTGAGCAAAAAATTCGTTTCTAATATCTGTTGAGCGTGCTAATTGGCTAAAATTGGCAAATAAATTAGCTGACAATGCATTAGGATCGATAGCTTCCGTTTGCAATATGCGATTATATTCACGGCGAATAGCAAGATATTCACCCATATCGCTTAGTCTGGGAGCAACGACTGTTGCTTTTGATGTCCATTGCTGCTTGGCAGTAAAAGCATAAGCCGCGGCTAACATTGTTGTAATCGCTGTAATGGCGATAATTTGCAGTTTGTTTTTCCACAAAACGCGGATAAGTTCAATCAGGTCAATTTCGTCATCTGCTTGATGATATTGCTGAATATTGTTTGTCATATAATTTACCTCTTTTTATTTTAATAAAGATTTTCGAATAATCGTATGTTGTCTGTCTGGTCCAGTGGAAACAATCACGATTGGCAGTCCTAACCATTGTTCTAATGCGGCAAGGTAATCGCGCGCTTTCTGCGGCAATTCCGCTTCGTTACGCAAGCCGAAAGTATTAGATTGCCAACCTGGCACGCTTTCATATACCGGCTCGCAGGCGGCTAAATCATCTGCGCCCAGAGGAGCAATGCTTAATAATTCGCCGCGTAAACGGTAATGGGTGCAGACTTGCACGGTTTCCAATTCATCTAAAACATCTAATTTTGTAATGCACAGTCCGTCAAAAGAAGAATTCAGATGCGCGCGGCGCAAAGCAGGTAAATCAATCCAGCCGCAACGACGTTTGCGCCCTGTGGATGCGCCAATTTCCTGTCCGACTTTACCTAAATGTTCACCAATGTCATTCAATTGTTCAGTAGGGAAAGGCCCGCTACCGACGCGCGTGGTATAGGCTTTGGTAATTGCCAAGATATAGTCTAGCGCATGCACGCCAACGCCGCTGCCTGATGCCGCACCACCAGAAGAAGTGGTAGAAGAGGTCACATAGGGATATGTGCCGTGGTCGATATCGAGCATCGCACCTTGAGCACCCTCAAAAATCACATGTTTGCCTGCTTGATGATGCCGCTCAATTTCAATGCTGACATCGGCAATCATAGGCAGAACGGTTTCCGCATAAGTCAACCATTCTTCAATCACCGGCTCAACGGCTACTGTTTCCGCCTGCAAATAATGCTCCAACAAGAAATTATGATAAGCCATCAATTCTGTGGTACGGCGGCGGAATAAGTCAGGGTTGTGCAAATCCGCCAAACGCAGACCGCGTCTTGCCACTTTATCTTCATAGCAAGGCCCGATGCCGCGTCCTGTCGTGCCGATTTTTCCTTCGCTGCGCGCTGCCTCACGCGCCTGATCCAAAGCAATATGGCTAGGCAAAATCAAAGCACAGGCGGGAGAGATGCGCAATCGCTCGCTGACAGGCACTCCTTCCGCTTGCAAAGCCTGCATTTCTTTGATTAAAGCACGCAAGCATAAAACGATGCCATTGCCAATATAACTAACGACGCCCTCATGTAAAATTCCGGAGGGAATCAGATGCAGTACCGTTTTTTTGCCATTCATGACCAGCGTATGCCCTGCATTATGACCGCCTTGAAAACGCACCACTGCTGCGGCTTTCTCCGTCAGCAAATCAACAATTTTTCCCTTACCTTCATCGCCCCATTGCGCGCCGATAACGACCAAATTGGTACTCATGATTCTCCCTCATGTTCAAAAATGACTGCAATACCGCTTCGTCTTTTTGACAAAGCATCTTGAAAAATCTTGCTATCTTGCGACCAAGCCTGTTTTTCGGCTGTTTGTGCAGATGCCGGCAAAGGCAATAACTGTCCTAACGTCAGCAAATCAATACTAAAACCTGTAGCAGGACGGGCTTTGCCATAAACTTCGCCCAAGCCGTCATAACGACCGCCGCGCGCCAAAGCATCATAATGCCCCTGCGCATAAAGGGCGAAGACCAAGCCCGAATGATAGCCATAAGTACCGATGCTACTCACATCCACTACTATTTCCTGCTGCGGAAATGCCGCGCGCAACATAGCTTCCGCCGCTTCTAAATCGGCAATTGCCTGATCGAACAAAGCATGGCGACCACCGAACTGCTGTGTTAAATCCGCCAACCCCGCTCTATGCAAAGGCGCATCTAATAAAAAAGCAATATCCGCCAAACAGGCGGCACTAAAGCGTTGCGCTACTTGCCATTGCGACAAAGCCGGACGCTGCACGCCGCTAATCGCTTCTTTTACCATGCGGCTGTCCTCGGCGCTTAATCCATGCACAGCCACTAATCCCGCAAAAATAGCGGAATGCCCGATATCCAAAACGCTTTGCTCCATACCGCAGGCGCTCATGCAATCCAATAATAAGCCCATCACTTCCACATCGCCGGACACATTTGCCACGCCGTATAATTCCGCGCCGGCAATCAAAGGATTACGCCGTGGCTGCGTACTTTCGCTGCGCGTACGCAGAACATCGCCACAATAAGCAAAACGGCGCGTGCCCGTGCCTGCCATACGGTGCGCATCAATCCGCGCAATTTGCGGCGTTAAGTCCGCCCGCACGCCCATGAGACGCCCGCTGGCTTGATCCGTGATTTTAAAGGTTTGAATATCTAAATTTTCACTACCTGCGAGCAAAGAATCTAAAAATTCCACCAAAGGCGGCTTGACCAATTCATAGCCCCATAAAGCCATATTATCGAGCAATTTACGCCTCAAGCCTTCAATATGCAAGGCTTCCTGCGGCAATAATTCAATCACGTCTTCAGGCAGCATCCAATAACGCGTCATGACTGCGTCCACCGCAATAAAAACAGCAAAAGGAATGCGCAGGCGACTAAAATGCAGCCGACTTTACGCAAAACAGCGGGCGGCAATTGCGTAATTTGCCGCATGGTCTGCTGCCATTTTTCCGGCGCAATCGCGATAATCGCGCCTTCAAAAAAGAGAATAATCACTGCCGCCAATAGCCAAGGACTCACTCTGCCGCCTCGTCTGCTTTCGATGCCGGCGCAAAATATTTAAGAAAATCATTATTAGGGTCAAGCACTAAGACATTATTCCCTTTACCGACGAAACCTTCACGATAAGCATTCATGCTGCGCCAAAACTCGTAAAACTCTAAATCTTTGCCGTAAGCATCCGCATAAATTTTTGCCGCCTGCGCATCGGCATGACCGCGGATGACCTGTGCCTCTGCATCTGCCTTAGCTAAAATCTCCGCAGCTTCGCGCTCGGCATTGGCACGGATGCCCTGTGATTTTTCCTGCCCTTGGGCGCGTAAATTGCGTGATACGCGTTCACGTTCGGCGCGCATCCGCTCAAAGACGCGATCGCGGATATCATCAGAGAAATCCACGCGTTTCAAACGTACGCCGACAATTTCCACGCCGTAACGTTCGCTGTCTTTGCTCAGCTCATTATTCAAATGGCTCATAATCGCATTGCGGTCTTGCGAAATCACTTCCGATACCGAACGACGGGCAAATTCATTGCGCAAACCGTCTTTGACCAATTGATCGAGCAAAGTTGCCGCGCGTTGGAAATTGCCTTGTGTTGTGGTGTAAAAACGGCGGATATCGCCTACTTTCCATTCCACATAATAATCGACGATCAGATATTTCTTTTCATTTGTCAAAAACAATTCGGGATCGACGTTCAGGCGCTGAATCCGCTTGTCAAAAAATTCCACATGCTGAATAAAGGGGATTTTCATCTTCAATCCTGCGGTTTCCGTCGTGCCAACCAAACGCGAGAACTGCGTGGTAACCGCCAATTGTCGCTCATTGACGACATAAAAAGCGCCACTAAAGACCAAAGCCGCTAAGATTGCCGCCGGAATTCCAATAACTTTTAATCCTTTCATACTTTCTCCTTAGCGACCGCGGCTGCGCAAACGGCTGCGTTCGTCTTGAGCGGCGGCATTGCCGGATGCAGACGTGCTACTGCTGTTTTGCGGATTAACATTCGAATTTGCGCTGTGATTGCCTGTTTGCTGCTCCGCCTGTTGATGCGCGGCGGCGATTTGCTCCAGCAATTTCTGCCCTGTTTGATCGTTTGCCATGCCGTTCATATTGATAATCGGCGTCGCATCGCCTTCCAGCACCACTTTCGGATTATCCGCATAGACCGCGCTCATGGTTTCCAAATACAATCGACTGCGCAATGCTGCTTTATCCTGCTGATAGGCATTGAGCAAAGCCGTAAAACGCGTCGCATCCGCCGCCGCGCGCGCTTCAATTTGCGCCGCATAAGCCTTAGCGGCCTGCACCTGCTGCTCGGCATGACCGCGGGCAATCGGCAAACGCTCATTGGCAAAGGCTTCGGCTTGCAAACGCAAGCGTTCTTCATCTTCACGGGCACGTACCGCATCTTCAAAAGCATCCTGCACTTCCACCGGTACCCGCGCATCTTGCAATTCTAGGGCGACGACTTCAATCCCCAAACCATAGGCAGCAATCGTTTCTTCGATAATTTTGCGCGCCTGCTGCGGCCATTCGTTGCGGCGGTCGGTTAAAATATCGTCCACCGTATTGGCGCCCACTACTTCGCGAATCGCACTGGTTACCACATCGCCCAAGACCTCCACCGGATCGGCGGCATTGAATTGGAAAGCGCGGGCATCGCTAATGCGGTATTGCACCGCCGCGCCAATCTCAACGATATTTTCGTCTTTAGTCAGCATTTGTCCTACGCGCTGGTCTTGGGTACTCACACTGCCTTTCTGCGTTTTAAACTCGCCGACGCGCATAGTGGAAATCGATTGCACATCCACAATTTCCACGCGTCCGAAAGGATAAGGCACCCGCCAATTCAAGCCGGATTTAGAGGTACTGCTGTATTTGCCTAATACGGTTTCTACGCCGTTTTCACGCTCTTTAACCGTATAAATGCCGGAACCCAACCATAATGCCAACAGCACTGCACCGGCCAAGCCTGCCAATTTGCCGTTAAACTGAAAATTCATCGGCGGCAAAGCACCTCCGCCGCGGCGATTGTCGCCATTATCTCCGTTACCGCCGCCATTGCTATTGCGCCGTCCAATCAATTTATTGAACAATTCATCCAAATCCGGCGGCTGATCGCGACTTTTCGAATCATTCTGCTGATTGTCCTGCCGACCGCCCCAAGGGTCTTGCGCCATTTGCAAGCCCCGCGCGGCGCGCTGCTGCGCAATATATTGACTTAACGTTAATATCGTAAACATACTCACCTATTAGCTATTTGGTTGCGACTGTAATTCTATGGCGCGATTATACTGGGATTGCAAACGCCGCCTATCTTTTTCTGCAAGGCGAAGCTGCAAAGCCATGCCGCCGTCTGCCAAAAACGTCTCGTTTTCGACGCTTTGCAAGGCAAACAATTCCGCCCGCAAAGCCCCTTCTTGCGGCGACAGCAACAGCCATCCCCGCTGCTCTTGTCCGCCGAAATGACTTTGCAAAGCCTCGATTAACAAATCCATGCCCGCCCCTGTCAAAGCCGACACAAAAACCGTATGCGCATTGCCTTTCTCATCGCGCAAAACGCGCGCGGACTCGTCTTTCAAATCAATTTTATTAAACACGCGAATCATCGGCACATCGCCTGCGCCGATTTCCTCTAATACGCTTTCCACCACCGCTTCGCGATCAATATGGTCTTCATCATGATAATCCACCACGTTTAAAATCAAATCGGCAAAAGCGGTTTCTTCCAGCGTTGATTTAAATGCCGCCACCAATTCATGCGGCAAATCGCTGACAAAACCCACCGTATCGGCAAGCAAAATCGTTTGCCGCCCCTCATGCACCAATTTGCGCCAAGTCGGGTCTAGGGTGGCGAACAATTGATCCTTTGCCAAAACCGCCGAATCCGTCAGGCGGTTGAATAAGGTCGATTTCCCCGAATTGGTATAACCCGCTAAAGCAACGGTCGGCATATCGCGGCGATGACGGCTTTTGCGCGTTTCAAAACGCTGCCGCTCCACCTTTTCTAATTTTTTCTGCAACTGTTTAATCCGAATGGCGAGCAAACGGCGATCGGTCTCTAACTGCGTTTCGCCGGGACCGCGTAAACCGATACCGCCTTTTTGCCGCTCCAAATGCGTCCAACCGCGCACCAAGCGCGTGGATAAATGGTTCAGCTGCGCCAATTCCACCTGCAATTTTCCCTCATGACTGCGCGCTCTTTGGGCAAAAATATCCAAGACCAAACCGCTGCGATCTAAAACGCGCGCGGAAAACAACTTCTCTAAATTGCGCTCCTGCGAAGGAGATAATGCCGCATTAAAAATAACCAGCTCAATGCCATGAGCCTTTACCGCCTCTGCAATCATTTCCGCCTGACCTTTGCCAATCAGATATTTTGGCTCGGGTTCGGTACGGGAAAACTGCGCCGTCCACAGCGCCTGCGCGCCCGCAGAAGCCGCCAGCAAATGAAATTCTTCTTCCACCGCCGCCTCATAAGGCCGATTAATATCAACCTGAATCAATGCGGCTTTTTCTCCTGTTTGCGGACGCTCAAACAAAAATTTTCTCTCCTGAATACGCAATAAAGCCGGCAAGCGGCACTGCGCTTACCGGCATAAGAATAAATTAATACAAAGGATCGCTATGCGCTGCCGGAGCCGCTGCCGCATTGCCGATTTCAGGCTCTGCGCTTTCTTCTTGCTCCGCCTCGTCGCCGAAACGCACATTGCGCGAAGGCACGATAGTAGAAATCGCGTGTTTATACACCATTTGAGAAATATTATTGCGCAGCAACAAGACAAAGGCATCGAAAGACTCGATTTGTCCCTGCAATTTAATGCCGTTAACCAAATACACCGATACAGGTACGCGCTCGCGGCGCAAAGCATTCAAATACGGATCTTGCAGTGATTGGGATTTGCTCATTCTTATTAGACTCCTTATTAATAGATAAATTCACTAGCTATATGCCAAGGCATCACCAAAGCCAGCGCATCATATCACGGCAAGCCCAAAGGGCAAGGAAAAATGCGCTTAAGAGCAGGATTCCCGCCGCCTTTCGCTGCGCGCAAATTATTGCTTAGGCACCGTCAACATCGGCACCGCGCCATTAGGCAGCATCGTGCTCGGCAGTTGTCCGTTCCATTTTTCCGCCTGCATCAAAGCGATAATATTCGGATTTTCCTTCAATGCCTCCGATTTCTCGCGAATCGCCTGCGCTTCCGCTTGAGCGCGTAAAGCAATCGCCTTTGCCTCGCCTTCGGCAAATTTCACTTTCGCCGCCGCTTCTGCTTCCGCACGCGTAATCGCGATTTGCGCCTCCACTTTCTCACGCTCCAAATTCTGCTTATAACGCTCGACTTCCACTTCCGCCTTCATGCGGTCTTCAATCGTCTGTTCATAAGCCTTGGAATAATCGATGTTTTCAATCTGTACGCCGCGCAAAATCAGATAGGGATAAGGCTGAAGAATTTTCTCCACCGCCACCTCAACATCAATATTAAGCTTCTCACGCTGCTGCACCGCCCGCAAAGCCGTATATTGCCCAAACACCGTCTTTAATTCCTGCTTCACTAAAGGCACGACTGCCAGCTGATAAGCATTATCCAAATTTTTGAATTGCTGATACAGCTCCCCCACGCCGCTCTCCGATACCGCTAAAGTAATAGATACCGTAATATCGGCAGGCTGCTGATCGGAAGAATAGGCAAGCACTTTATCCAAAGTTCCCGTTGTCGTGCGCACAGGAATTTTTACCACCTTATTGACCATGGGAATTTTAAAATGCAAACCGGCATCGGCAATTTTTTCAAACTTGCCATAAGACAGCACTACGCCTCTCTCGCCCTCATCAATCGTATAAAAAGTCCCCATCAGCAAAGCAAAGCTAAAAAATCCGATCATCGACCATAAAACCAAACCGAATACAGAACGTAAGTTCATCGCCACTCCTTTTCCTATCAAGTCATTTTCCTACAGATGCTGTTTTACCCTTATCTTCAGGCATAGGCCATAGATATCTGAAAACCGTCTTAAGATAGCACAAATGCAGAACGCGAAAAATCCGCGCTTGCCTTCGCCTGCAAAAGCGCCTACTCTGCGCTTTTTTACCCTTAACCATGACCGCCGCCCTATTTTATTGCCCGCCGCAACTTGCGGCATATTACCGCCACTGCCGACTGGACGAACAAGACCAAGCGCGCCTAATACAAAGCCCGCAACTCGCCAAAAGCATTAGCTGGCAAACCTCGCGCGTCGGCAAACACATCGCCAGACAGCACTATCCAAACGCCAAACTCTGCCTCAGCCATAAAAACGGACACAGCCTGATTGCCGTCGGCGCCAGCAAAACAGGCATAGATTTGGAACATCTCCGCCAACGCGACTACCTTGCGCTGGCAGAAAAAACCTGCTCGGCAGAAGAAATCCAACGCCTGCGTCATCTCGAAACAAAGGCGCAGCAAGAATTGTTTTACCGCCTATGGACAGTCAAAGAAGCGCTCATCAAAGGACAGGATTTGCGCTTCCCAAGCGATATGCCCGCCATCGGCTTTACTTGGGAAACACAAGAATCCTTCGCCGAAGGTATCGCCATTCGCAGTCCGTCGCCGCGCCTTGTCCGCACTTGGCTCAGCGCTGCTTTAGCCCCTGATTGGTATTTTGCCGCACTATGGTTTGAGCCGGTCGGCGAAATCGCGCTTTACAGCCCTGTTGATTTGAACATTCACGACATAATCAGTTCTGCGCCGCTTCTCATCACATCCTCCCGCTTAATACTTGATTTTTAATCGCCATAATTTATAGTAAACCGCTTCATTCATCACATAGGAAAAATCATGAAAAAGCTCCTTGCCTTATCCGCATTAAGCCTGATGCTTTTAACCGCCTGCGGCAAAGAAGCCCCTGCCGAAGCGGCGGAAACCTTCTTTACCGAACTCTCTCAAGGCGATGTTAAAAAAGCCCTTTCCATCGCTTATCTGCCTGCGGAAGTCAATAATCCTTTTGGTCTGAGCTTATTGGAACAAGTCTTTAATGCCATGCAGGAAGAACTGAAAAAACAAGGCGGAATCAAAAAAATCACAGCGGAAAAAGTGACTTACAACAGCGATAAGACTCAGGCAAGCGTTGTGCTGAAAATCGAAACTAATGACGGTAAAGTAAAAAGCGGCAAGCCGATTGATGTCGTTAAAGATAACGGTGTATGGAAAGTAAAAATGCAATAAAGCAAAGGATTATTATCGTATTGCATCAGGCGGTGGCATTTTGCCGCTTGAAATATCCAGAACATCAGGCTGCTCTTTAAGCAGCCTGATTTTTTAAGCATGTTAATCCTCCATCGCCATCAGGCTGGCATTGCCGCCGGCGGCGGTGGTGTTGATGCTGCATGAGATTTCTTCAAATAGTTGCAACACGTCCACGCCTTGTTCGGAAGGCAGGATTTTCACCAAGGCGCCGTCGCTGCCGGCAAGCTGCTGTTTGATGGCAAGCGGCAGGTTTTCCAAGGCAATCACATGGCTGATGCCTTCTGCCGGCGGATTGGCGCTGATGCGGATTAGGCCTTCCAAGCCGGCTTGGTGGGCGGCTAAGGGGGAATCGGCGGCAACAATCGCTTCCATGCCCGAAGCGGCCAATACGGTCAATGCGGCAAAGGCCTGCTGTAAATCGCCGCCGTAGAGCCATACTTTTTTCGGGGCATGCCAGCTGAGCACATTACGCTCGCCGGTCGGGCCGGTGAGTACGCTTTCTGCTCCGCGCAGGGTTTGCAGGCGGGCTTGTCCGGAGATGCCGGCCAAGGCCAGTTTTTGTTCTTGCGTTAGCGGCAATTGGTGCAATTGGGCCTGAATGCGTGCCAAGCCGGTTTCGTCGGCGCTGCCGATGCGGCTGAGGGTCGGCTGTTTCCAGTGCGTGATGCCGCTGAGTTTTTGCAAGTAGAACGGGCCGCCGGCTTTCGGACCGGTGCCTGACAGACCGTGTCCGCCGAAGGGTTGCACACCGACCACTGCGCCGACGATGTTGCGGTTGATGTACACGTTGCCGGCTTCGATGCGCGATCTGATGTGTTCCACCGTGCCGTCGATGCGGCTGTGTACGCCGTGGGTCAGCGCGTAGCCTTTGCCGTTGATTTGATCGATGATGCTGTCCAGTTCGTCGGCGCGGTAGCGCACCACGTGCAGCACGGGGCCGAACACTTCGCGCTGCAATTCGTTTAAATTGTTCAGTTCAAACAAAATCGGGGCGATAAAGGTGGCATTGTCGGCGTATTCAGGCAGCTTAATCTGATGATAAGACTTGGCGACCGTTTTCATTTTGTCGATGTGGTTTTGCAGGTTTTGCTGCGCTTCGGCATCAATGACGGGGCCGATATCGGTGTTCAGGCGCATCGGGTTGCCGACACGCAATTCGTTCATCGCGCCTTTAATCATGCCGATCATATGCTCGGCCACGTCTTCCTGCACGCACAAAATACGCAGCGCCGAGCAGCGTTGGCCGGCCGAATCGAAGGCGGAATTGAGCACATCGGCGCAGACTTGTTCGGCCAAGGCGGTGGAATCGACAATCATGGCATTTTGGCCGCCGGTTTCGGCAATCAGCACGGGGTTGTCCTCGCGTTTGGCCAAGCTTTGGTTAATCAGGCGCGCCACTTCGGTCGAGCCGGTGAAAATCACGCCGCCGATACGCGCATCTTGCGTGAGTGCCGCACCCACTTCGCCTGCGCCCAATACCAGCTGCAAGGCTTCGGACGGCACACCTGCCTGATGCAGTAGCTGCACAGCATAATGGGCAATCAGGCTGGTCTGTTCGGCAGGTTTGGCGACCACGGTATTACCGGCAGCCAATGCCGCCGCCACTTCGCCGACAAAAATCGCCAGCGGGAAGTTCCAAGGGCTAATGGCGACAATCGTGCCGACACCTTTTGCACTTTCAGGCAGCGTTTGCTCGGCTTCGTCGGCATAGTAGCGGCAGAAATCCACCGCTTCGCGCACTTCGGCAATCGCATTTTGCAGGGTTTTGCCGGCTTCGCGCACCGCCAGCATCATCAATGCAGGCGTGTGCTGTTCCATCAAATCGGCAAAACGGCGCAGGCAGGCAGCGCGTTCGGCAGCCGGCGTTTGGCGCCAAGCCGTTTGCGCCGCCACCGCTGCGGCAATCGCTTCTTGCGCCAAGGCGGCATCGGCAAAGGCGGACGTACCGACCACGTCATTATGGTCGGCAGGATTTTTAACCGCTTGCGGCGCAGTCGCTTCACGCGGTTTGCCGTTTACAATCGAGGCTGCCTGAAAACTGTGCGCGGCGGCTTGGTTCATTTGCTGCTGCAAATCCTGCAACACATGTTCATTGCTCAAATCCACACCTTGCGAATTTTGGCGGCCTTTGCCGTACAAATCGCGCGGCAGCGGCAAAGCGGGATGCAGATGGATGCCTTGTTCGGCGATGGTGTCGAAGGGGCTGCGGATCAGTTCGTGAATGCTGATTTTTTCATCGACGATTTGGTTCACAAACGATGAATTGGCACCGTTTTCTAGCAGACGGCGCACCAAATACGCCAGCAACGTTTCGTGCGTACCCACCGGCGCGTAAATGCGCACGCGGCGGCCCAAGTTTTGCGGACCGACCACTTGGTCATACAGGGTTTCGCCCATGCCGTGCAGGCATTGGTGTTCAAAATCCTTGCCCTTGCCCATTTCGTAAATCGCCGCCAGTGTGTAGGCATTATGGGTGGCAAATTGCGGGAACACGGCATCTTGCGCGTCCAGCAGTTTGCGCGCGCAAGCCAGATAGGAAATGTCGGTATGCACTTTGCGGGTATAGACAGGATAGCCGTTGAGACCGTCCACCTGCGCCCATTTGATTTCGCTGTCCCAATACGCGCCTTTTACCAAGCGAATCATCAATTTCTGATTATTGCGGCGCGCCAAATCCACTAAATAATCAATCACAAAGGGGCAGCGTTTTTGGTAGGCCTGCACCACAAAACCGATGCCGTTGTAGCCGGCCAAATCGGGATCGGACACCAAAGCTTCCATCAAATCCAGCGACAATTCCAAACGGTTGGCTTCTTCGGCATCGATATTCAGGCCGATATTGTATTGTTTTGCCAATAAAAACAGTTGCTTCAATTTCGGCAGCAGTTCGATCATCACGCGCTCGTGTTGGACGCGGAAATAGCGCGGATGAATCGCCGACAATTTCACCGAAATGCCGTTGCCTTCATACACGCCTTGCCCTGCCGCGTCCTTGCCGATGGCGTGAATCGCGGTAACGTAATCCTGATAATAGCGGTCGGCATCGGCTTGGGTAAACGCCGCTTCGCCCAGCATATCGAATGAGAAACGGTAGTCCAGTTTTTCGCGTTCTTTGCCGTTTTTCAAGGCTTCTTCAATGGTTTGCCCGGTCACAAACTGCTTGCCCAGCATGCGCATGGCATAGTCCACGCCTTTGCGGATTAAGGGCGCACCGCCTTTGTTCAACATGTTTTTCAGGCTGCCTGAAAGCGATTCGCTGCTGGGTGCATTGGTCAGTTTGCCGGTAATCAGCAAGCCCCAAGCGGCGGCGTTCACAAACAGGCTCGGGCTGTTGTTCAAATGGCTTTGCCAATCGCCGTCCGCAAGCTTGTCGGCAATCAGTTTATTGCGCGTGGCATTATCGGGAATGCGCAGCAGGGCTTCTGCCAAGCACATCAGCGCCACCCCTTCTTCGCTGGACAGCGAAAATTCGTGCATCAGCGCATCCACGCCGCTGGCTTTGCGGCGGCTGGCGCGCACTTGGGTAACCAAACGGCGTGCCAAATCATCGGCGGCACGGCGCTCTTCATCACTCATCTGCGCCTGTTGCAGCATATCCTGCACGGCTTCGATTTCATCGCGGCGGTAAGCCTCGGTCACTGCTTGGCGCAAGGGCGTTTGTTCGGGGTGGGCAAATCGGAACATGGTGATTTCTCCTTAGTTTCTCCTGAAAAACAGATGACATTCAATCATAGGCTAGAAAAACATCATTCGTAAAACATGATGCCTTAACAGCTTTCAATATTAAGCATTGCTTAAATTAATTTACACTTAAATATTGACAGCTTTTATTCTACAAGATAAGTTTTCAGGCCTTGAATTGTCAAACCAAGTGCAATAGTTTTTTAAAGTAAACTTCATAAGGTGTTTTCCAGCCTAACACTTTCTCGGTCGTAGATTTAATTTATCAACGACCGATTGAATATAATCATCGCTCCACCGGTTTATATCCTGTTGCTTGGGGAAATACTCCCTGAGCAACCCGTTTGTATTTTCATTTGTCCCCCTTTGCCACGGCTGATGCGGCTCAGGAAAATAAAAGGCTGCGCCTAATGTTTGTGTTTGGCAAATTCCTTGCCTCTGTCCGGCGTAATTG
>NZ_JBXGGR010000028.1:0-18571 GCF_056855035.1 Suttonella sp. | reverse complement strand
TTGAAAATTTTTATTGTCTCATTTTAATCTGAAGAAACTATACCAAAAGAAGGCTTGCAAAATTTAACGGTGTAAGCAAAAATTTCGAATGGCATTTGAAAGAATGCGAATGGCGCTGGAAGCAGAGTATTGATGATTTAGAAAAACATTTATGGTCGCTTCTGCAATAAATTATACCAATCACCCTGCTAGTCTAGAGCCTTATTTTATATGAGTGCACAGGGCGGGCTAATCAAAAATGGTATCGGGACGGCAGACGTATTCGCAGTCCGATGAATGGATTGTGTTTAGATGCTAGCGAGCCCTATAGTCGAAGAACTGAAAAAGTGACACAAAATATCAAGCTGCGAGCGTTATAGAGAGTACAGCAAAATGAATCAAAACTGTAACTCTTTTTGAAATCTTTGACTATATATTAAGATGCAAACCTGTCAAGACACTGCCGCGCAGTATTTTGATTGATGTTTGTCGATTACATGCACATATATAGTCTCTTCAGATTAAAATGATACGCCTTAAGACAACATATTGAAATATTTTTCAATATGTTGAAAATTTTTATTGTCTCATTTTAATCTGAAGAAACTATAGTACCTTAAGGTCAAAATGAGATTGAGAGATGCACATTTCATCAGGAGGAGCGTCTGAAATAATCTCATTTTGATGTTAAGAGACTATAAAAGCCGCTTTTGCGGCTTTTTTCGTTTAAGCCAGATGTGCTTCCTGCCAATAGGCTTCGCTTTGCATTTCAAAGAGGCGGCTTTGCAGGCGTTCGTATTCAAAGCGCATTTTTTTGCCTTGATAGAGTCGGCTGATGTCGCCGGCGGTGGTCAGTAGCAATTTGACGCGGCGGTCGTAGAATTCGTCAATCAGCAGCAGGAAGCGGCGTGCGGCATCTTCTAGGTATTCGTCCATTATCGGCACGCCGACGATGCCCACATAGGCGAAGCGTTTGGCGATTTCGATGTAGTCTTTTTGCGAGTAGTTGCCTTGGCAGAGTTGGGCAAAGTCAAAGACGATGCTGTCTTTATTGCGCCAATAAAGCGAAATTTCGCGGCTGCCGGCTTGGAAATGCGCTTCGTTTTTGACGGGGGCATGTCCCGTGAGTTCGCTGAGATCGTCTATCAGGGCTTGGCGTTGGCTCGGATTGTCTTCTTGGCGGAAGATGTTTTGCATGGAGAAATGGCGGCGGCGGAAGTCTTCGCCGTCCGGTACATGATGCACGGTCAGATGCTCTTCTATCCATGCGATGGCGGGCAGGAAGCGTTCGCGCTGGAGTCCGTTTTTGTATAAATCGGCGGGGGCGATATTGGAGGTGGTGATGATGGTGATGCCTTGCCCATGCATGGCGCTTAGCAGGCGGTCGAGAATCATGGCGTGGGTGATGTCGGAGACGAAAAATTCGTCTAGGCAGAGTACGTCGATTTCTTTTGCCATGTCCGCTACGATGTGTTGAATCGGGTTTTGCATTTGCGAGCATCGGTTCAATGCTTCGTTGATTTCCAGCATGAAGCGGTGGAAGTGGCGGCGGCGTTTGCGCGCGGTGGGCAGGGCTTGCATGAAGAGATCCATGAGGAAGGTTTTGCCGCGTCCGACGCCGCCCCAGCAGTAGAGTCCTTGAATCCACGGTTTTTGCGCTGCGGTGTTTTCTTTGCCGAACAGTCGGGCGAAAAAACCGCCGTTTTTGCTTGGCGGTGCTTCTTGGGATTGTGCCGTCAGTTTGTCGATGATGCGCTGCATGTGGGCGATGACGGCGAGTTGTGCTGCATCGCTGCTGAAGGCTTTGTCGTTAATGGCTTTTTGGTAGAGTACTGTCAGATTCATGGGATTTTTGGTTTGGGAAAGGAATGGGCTCGCCGTAGATGCGGGCTTCTTTGTTCAAGATAAAGAGGTCGAGCAGGGCTTTAAAGCGCGCGCCGATTTCGCGGATGCGGGTTTTGCTGCTGTTTTTAAAACTCACCGGATCGCGGGCATTAAAGGCGATGACTTGGTGTCCGCTGTGGCGGGCAAGAAAGACGGCACGGGCATTGTGAAAGGGTTGCGAGATGATGGTGTAGCGGGTGTTGCCGAAGATTTTTTCCGCGCGCAGAATGCTGTCGAGGGTGCGCAGTCCCGCATAATCGGGCTGAATGCGGTCGGCGGGTATGCCGGCGGCGATAAGGTCGCGGCGCATTTCGGCGGGTTCGTTGTAGTATTTGTTCGGGTTGGCACCGCTGACGATGAAGTAATCGACTTTGCCGGCCTGCCATAATTGGGCGGCGGCTTGAATGCGGGTGCTGTAGAAGAGATTGATGCGGTTCTGTCCCACGTATTTGGCGGTGCCGAGTACGATGGCAAGGTGGTTGTGCGGAATGTGGCGGCTGTCGTCATACAGGAAGGGGCGGCTGCTGTAGTCTATCCAATAATAGGCAAAACCGAGCAGGGCTATGCCGCTAAGACATAAAAAGAGTAGGCTGTACATTAAGCGTTGTCGCCATGTCATTTGGGTCTCCAAGGGGAGGCGGGTCGGGGAATGGCAAGACCGCGTTTGAGATAGTTGATGCCGCGCATGAAGCGGCGTATCCACCACACAAAGGGAAAGAAAGCGGGGAAGACGTAGAGGAATCCGCCGACGATGAGATTGCCTTGGCTGAAGAAACTTTGCTGATAATTCCAGTAGATGATGCCGATGGCAGCAAGGATAAAGCCGGTGTAGTACAGACAGCCGAAGAGGATGTAATCGGCATGGCTGGCTATATGGCTGTTTTTGAATTTGGGGCGCTGTATGACAGTCAGGATAAAGGCGGCGATGATGGTGAAGTAAGACAGGAATATGCCTAAAAAGCATAAGCTGTAGGCGTCGTGGATGCTTTTGTAGGTCGGATTGCTGAAATAGGTTTCTTGTTCGTAGTGTTGCATGGTCTGTCCTTGTCTGAAGGGCTTAGTCTAGCGCATTTGTTCGGATTTTGCCTGCCTCTATGGGTTGATGGGCAAGTTCGTAGAGAGGGAGCAGGGTGCGAATGTGTTCGGCAAGCCATTGGCTGCTGTCGTATGCGCCGAGTTCGGCAGCATTGAGCTGTTTGCCGATGATGTAGTAATGCGGCGCGGCAAGCAGAGGCAGGGGGCTGGGGTGTTCGGCAAGGATTTTATAATCGACGTATTCGCTGTCGCTGTCTTGCCAGAGTTCGAAATCGGCGTATTGTCTACGTAAATCGGCAGACTGATTGAGTGCGGCAGCCCATTGTTGGTAGTAGTCAAGAGAATAAGCAGAGCGGTCGGCACGGTAGGCATGCCAATCCAGACTCAGGCTTAAGCGGCGGCGGTTGAGGATAATCGATAAGATGCTAGCAGAGGATTGGTATTGCCGGTATTTGAAGAAGGCGAAGAAATGTGCGCGAAGCTGCCAGCCGTTGCTCCAGCGTTCGATATGGGCGGGGGCGAAATCTTCGCCGAGCAGATCTGCGGTTTGCCAGATAATCTGCCGCCATTGATTCCATGCCTGTTTATAGGCGGCTTTGAGCGGTTCAATCTCATCAGGAGCGTATTTGCGCAGTTGGCTGAATTGGAAAAAGGGCAGTTCAAACAGGGCGCAATCTTGAGGTTGGAGGGTGGCGGTCATGGCTTTCCTAAGAAAAGCCTTTATTGTACGCCATAAAAAAAGCCGGTGCGAACACCGGCTTTATATAGGCTTTCGGCTTATTTGCTTAAGCTGACGCCTGTAGCGCTAACGGCGCTGACAAAGGCATCGGCGTCAAAAGCGTCGCCGTGGGTAACGACAACGTTGTCGTTATTGATGTTTACCCATTTTACATCCGCAACAGCAGAGCCGGCTTCTTTTACTTTGTCGCTATTATCAGCTGTGAGACCGCTTGCTTTAAATAATGATTGTGCCATTTTTCATTTCCTTTGAAAGTGTTAAAAAAATATCTTGCGATGTGGCGGATTATAGCCTAGACCTAATGCAATACAGATATGATTTTTTTGCATAAGGAAATTGTTAGTGCTGTGTAATAAGTTCAGGAAATTCGTATGAATTTGCTTTGTATGGCTTTATCAGCCGCCTTTGCGTAAGGGCAGCCGCTTTAAGCTTAAATTGCTAGCGTTTTTAGCAGGCTACCTTGTCTGTTTGTAATTTTTTACACGGGCGGTATAGTCAAAGAATTGAATGCCGTACGCTCTTGTACTGTCTGCGGCTCGCCGCCTTGTACTACTTTTTCACTTCTCCGACTATAACGCTTAATTGCGCAAGAGGGCGATAAAGGGCGGTATGCCGAGTATGAGAATGGGCAGCAAAGCACCGAGTATCGGCGGCCAATGGAGTAATAATGCCATACTGGAGAGGATGGCTTGCAGCACATAGTAACTCACGCCGAGCAAGATGCCGATGAGCAGACGTGCGCCACCGCCGCCGCTGCGTACTTGTCCGTAGGCAAAAGGTAGGGCGAGCAGAAGCATAGCGAGTGTAGAAAGCGGCAGGAAGAGTTGCTGCCATAGGCGCAATGATTCATTGCGATGCTCAATACGGTTGGCTTTGAGGAATTGCGTGAGCGTATAGAGTTCGGCGATGGTTTGAGCGCTAGAGGTATCGGCAAGGCGGCTTAAGGTTTGCGGATTGACGGGATTATGCCAAGTGTTTCTGCCTTCGCCCAATTGATAGCGTGTGCTGTTAAGCATAATGCTATGGCTGTCGCTGAGTTGCCAGTAATCGCCCTGATGTTCGGCACGACGCACTTTGTCTATGCGGATATTGCCTTCTCTGTCTTGCCGATAAAAGCTGAGTCCGCCTAAGCTACCGTCGGGATTGAATTGGGCGATATGCACGTAGCCGTCTTCGCCGCTGTCTAGCCAGATACCTTGTGCAAAATGATTGGCGCTTGCCCGTCCTAGTGCTTGATTACGCGTGAGTTCGGCTTTGTCATTCATGCCGGGGGCGATGTATTCGCTGATGCCGATGAGTCCGATGCCTAAGAAAAAAGCCATGAGAATACCGGCACGCGAGAGGCGTAGCTTGGAAACGCCGGCGGCGCGTACAACGGTGAGTTCGTTCTGATTGCCCAGTTGTCCTAGTCCCATAATGCTGCCGACTAAGATAGCGGCAGGCAGAAATTCGATAATTTTATCGGGAATTTGCAGAGCAAGAACATATATCATTACAAGGAATGAGTATTTGCCGACGCCTAGATTGTCGGCTTCATCGCTGCTTTGTACGAGAAAATCTATGCCTAAAAGGAATATTAAGGTCACAAAGGTGCTGATGAGTAGCGTGCGCAGTAAATAGCGGTCGAATTTGCTCATTAGAGGGATTTCCTTGCTTTAAGCCACCAGCAGAAAATGCCGGTAAAAACCACGGCATGCACGATAAAGCTGCCCGGCAAGGCAGGCAGGGAGCCTTTGGTCACGGCTTTCACGGCGTTATCAAGGGCGCTGCTGTAGATGGCGAATAATAAGAATGCGGGAAGGAGTTTTTGTTGGCGTCCTTTGCGCGGGTCTGTGTGGGCAAGCATGGGGATGCACAAGCAGAAAATCAGCATGGCGACGGCGGGATTAAGGCGGATTTGCCATTCGGCGAGATGTTCGCGGCTGTCGGTGCCCAGTTCTGCGGTGGGGAGGTTGCGCAGACGTTCGTCGCGGCGGTTTTCGCTGCTCGGTAAATGCAACTCGGCGGCGCGGAATTCGGTGTAACCGGCTTCTTGCATGTCATGGTTATCCTGCCAAGCAATACGCGTTCCTTGCTTGAGATGCAGGAAATGTTCCGTGCCGCGGGTTTCGATGTGTCCGCTGTCGGAAAAGATGACGGCATTATTGCCTGCGCCGTGTTGGGCGATGAAGAAGTCTTGATAGGCGCCGGCATTGAAATCGCCGGTATGGATGCTGATGCCGTTGTCGAGGCGGCGGAAGCTGTTGGCGCTGAGCAGGGCAAAGCTGGCTTGTTGTCGGGCTTGGTCGCGGATGGCAGCGGTTTGGCGGTACACATCGGGCATAATCATCAGCGTGAGATACAAGAGCAGGGCGCAGACGGGAACAGCAGTTACAAAGATGATGCGGTGGATGTGGGCGCGGCTGATGCCGCTGGCGAATACGGCGCTCATTTCTTGGTCGCTGTAGAGGCGGCTTAGAGTCATGACCGCGGCTAAAATCAGGGCGACCGGAATTAAAATAATCAGCATGTTCACCGCCTGCAAGCCGATTAGCTGCCACACGGCGGACAGGCTCATGTCGCCCGCTACTGCGGCGGAGAGCAGGCGCGCTAGGCGGAAGCTTAAAATAATTGCCAGCAAAATGATGATAATGGCGATGAATAAGGCGGCGATTTCGCGCATGATGTAGCGGTAAAGGGTAGGAAGCCTCATGTTTCCTTCGTCTGAATTCGTTATGTGATTATGGTATTCTAAACTGTTTTGAGGGCTGAGGTTAAGCCTGTCTTTGTTTTTTAAGGGTGCTTTATGAATGTGATTGCTAAAAATGCGCAGGCGGGGAAAGTCGGCGCTGATGTCTTGGTGCTGTGGTTGGATGATAAAGGGCGTTTTGGCGAGGCTTTGCAGGCTGTGGATAAGGCGTCGGAGGACTATTTTTCCGCGCGTCAGCAGGCGGGTGATTTGCCGGAGGCGGGAAAATGGGCTTTGTTCCATGCGGTCGAGGGCGTGAAAGCGGCGCGCGTATTGGTATTGTGTTTGTCGGCAGGCGAGGCGGCTTTGCGTCAGATAGCGCCTGCGGTTTGGACGCAGATTGCCGAGCATCGCTGGGATAAATGCGTTTTTGCTTTGCAAGATGTGCCGGTAAGTCGGGCGGCGCGCGTTTTTGTCAGCGCTTTATATCATAGCGCTTATCGTTTTGAGCAGTTTAAGACGATAAGCGACAGCGATAAAAAGGCGGCAAAATGGCGCAAGAAATGGCAGGGCGAATGGCTGCTTGAGAAAAAAGAGACTCAGGTCGAGCAGGATTTGGCTTGGGCGGATGCTTTGAACGCGGGTTGCAGTTTGACGCGCGATTTGGGTAATACGCCGCCGAATGTGTGTACGCCCCGCTGGTTGGCGGAACAGGCGGAGCAATTGGCGGGGCAATATGAGGATTTATCGGTAAAAGTGCTGAAAACCAAAGAGATTAAGGCTTTGGAAATGGGTGCTTTGCTTTGCGTGGCGCAAGGTTCGGTTCAGGAGCCGCGTTTTATTACGATGAGTTATCAGCCGGCAAAAGCGGTGAATAAAAAGCCGATTGTCTTGGTGGGCAAGGGGGTAACTTTCGATTCCGGCGGTATTTCGATTAAACCTGCCGACGGCATGGATTTGATGAAATACGATATGGGCGGCGCGGCGGCGGTATTCGGCGCGATGGCGGCGGTGGCAAAGGCGGCATTGCCTGTGCATGTGGTGGCTTTGATTCCTGCGGTGGAGAATTTGCCCAGCGGTGCGGCGGTCAAGCCCGGCGATATTGTGCGCAGCATGTCCGGAAAGACGATTGAGATTTTAAATACGGATGCCGAAGGGCGTTTGATTCTCTGCGATGCTTTGACTTATGCCGAACGCTACGAGCCGCAGGCGGTAATTGATTTGGCGACCTTGACCGGCGCTTGCGTGATTGCTCTCGGTTCGCCGCGCGCGGGTTTGTTCGGCAATAATGCGGAGCTGGAGCAGGCTTTGTATTTGGCGGGAGAAGCGGTGCATGACCGCGTTTGGCGTATGCCTTTGGACGAGGATTATCTCGAGATGATGAAGAGTCCTTTTGCGGATTTGGCGAATGCTTCCAGCGTACGCGAGGCGGGAGCGGTAACCGCGGCGGCATTTTTAAGCCAGTTTGCGCAGAAATACGATTGGGCGCATTTGGATATTGCCGGCGTGGCTTGGCAGCGCAGCGGCGGCAAAGGCGGCACGGGTCGTCCCGTAGCTTTATTATTGGAATATTTCACACGCTTGGCAGGTAAAAAATAATTCATGTCAGTGAGTGCTTTGCTTGAGCAGGGTTTGTCGGCATTAGCCATGGATGTGCCGCCTTCCTTGTCTGTGCGCTTGCAAGAATATTTGCAGCTTTTGGAGAAATGGAACCGCGTACATAATTTGACGGCGGTGCGTGTGCCTGAGGAACAGGTGCGCCTGCATCTCTTGGATTGCTTGGCGCTTGTGCCTTTGCTGAATGCCTCTGCGCTGCGGATTGCCGATATCGGCAGCGGCGCGGGTTTTCCCGGTCTGATGTGGGCAATCGCAAGACCGCAATGGTCGCTGTATTTGGTTGAATCCAATCATAAAAAAACGGCATTTTTACGCGAGGCGGTACGTTGTCTGGCTTTGGAGAATGTAGAGGTCATCGCTAAGCGTGCCGAGCAATGGCAGCCCGAACAGGCGATGGATTGGATTGTCAGCCGCGCGATGGCGGATATTGACGGCTTTGTGCGCGTGAGCGCGCATTTGGGGCATGCGGACAGCACATGGGGCTTGATGAAAGCGCATGATGATGAGCAATGCAGCATCGCGGGCTTTGTGAAAAGTGCCGTGCGGGAAGTGCATGTGCCGCTGCTGGATGCGCCGCGTTTATGGGTTTGCGTACGGCGGGAGGCGGCAGATGGCAACTAAGATTATTGCGGTCAGCAATCAAAAAGGCGGTGTCGGCAAGACCACCAGCGCAGTCAGTCTTGCGGCGGCTTTTGCCGCGGAAGGCAAAAAAACGCTGCTGATCGATATGGATCCCCAATGCAATGCCACCGTGGCTTGCGGCGTGGCGCATCGGGAAATCGAATTTGGCGTCATGGAAGTTTTAACAGGCGATAAAACGCCTGAAGAAGTCTGTCTGCATTTGCCCGACAGCGGCATTTATTTACTGCCCGCCAATGAAAACTTAAGCGCCGACGATAAAGATTTAGCCGCCCAAGCGGCAAGACACAGCGCCTTGCAGCGCCATTGCACAGGCTGGATAGAAGGCTTCGATTGGGTCTTTATCGACTGTCCGCCGACATTAAACATATTAACTGTCAATGCCTTAGTGGCGGCGCAATATGTGCTGGTGCCGATTCAATGCGAATATTTCGCTTTGGAAGGTGTGGGCGCATTATTGGATACGGTCGGACAGGTGCGGCAAAGCATTAATCCCGATTTGCGCGTGGCGGGCTTTTTGCGCACCATGTTCGATCCGCGTTCGCGGCTGACGCGCGAAGTCTCGGATAATTTGATTGAGCATCTGAAAGGATTGGTTTTTAACGAAATTATTCCGCGCAATGTGCGCTTGGCGGAAGCCCCCAGCTACGGACAGCCGATTGTGCAATACGACTCGCGCTCAAAAGGCGCTTTGGCATATCAGGCGGTGGCACAGGAATTGGCGCAGCGTTTAGGGAATTGAGGCATAAGGAGAAAGGATGAAAAAAGGCGGTTTAAGCAAGGGTTTGGGCGATATTTTGAACGACAGCGGACGCGATGTGCTGGCAAAACCCGAATTAGAAACGCTGAAAGAAATCGATGTGGCGCGCATTCAGGCAGGACGCTATCAGCCGCGCCGTCTTTTTGACGAGCAGGCGCTCAGCGAATTGGCACAATCGATTAGCGAGCATGGCGTATTGCAGCCTTTGGTTGTGCGCCCGATCGGACATGAACGCTATGAAATAGTCGCCGGCGAGCGGCGTTTTCGCGCCTCACAAAGAGCGGGCTTAAACAAAGTGCCCTGCGTGGTCAAACATTATGACGACCGCCAAGCCCTTGCCGTGGCATTGATTGAAAATCTGCAACGCTCCGACTTAAATGCCTTGGAAGAAGCGCAGGGCTTGCAGCAATTGGCGAATGAATTTTCTTTATCGCATGAACGTATTGCGCAATTAATCGGACGCTCGCGCTCCGCTGTCAGCAATAGTTTGCGCCTGCTGGGATTAACTGAACCGGTAAAACAAGCCTTAAGCGATGAAAAAATCGATATGGGACATGCTCGCGCCTTGCTCAGCCTATCGCCAGCCCAACAGCAAATGATGGTCGGCGAAATCATTGCCAAAGAACTGACCGTACGCCAGACAGAAGCGCGGGTGCGGCAACTGCTTAAGGGCGAAGAAGAACAAGTGGTCAAAACGCCTTTGAAAAACGCCGATATCGAAGCCCTTGAATCGCGCATCAGCGATTTTCTCGGCTTTGCCGTGGCAATCAATCATAAGAAAAAAGGCAATGGTAAAATTGTCTTGAAATACCAATCCCTTGATGAGTTGGAATCGATTTTCGGCAAATGGGGCTTTAATCAACGTTCCTAAGAATTCAAGCGCAGTTGCCATTTGTGCAAATATCGCCTGATAAGTATCGGGCGATATTTTTTACTTTTCAGCCGGCAGAGATGAGAGCAGAGCCGGTACGGCGACGACGGCAATTGCGGCATCGGCGGTAAGAGCGATAGGTGTTGCGACGATGGTCAAGAGTACGTCAAGCATATCTTTCGATTTCTTTTCTGTTCGGCGCATTTCCAGACTGACAGGCACATATTGCTCAAAGCGGTAATCCACTTTGAAATTTTCCGGTTTGGAGAAGGTTTTCCCGATGGCGGAAAAGCAGCGATGGTATTGCTGCGGCATTTCTGCTGTCGGCGTAAATTTCTCACGCAAAAGTTCCGTCTGTTCTTGTATTGCTTGGGCAGCGGAAAAATGCTCGGGAATATCGTAGCGCAGGCAGAAACGGCTGCTGAAAGTCTGATCTTTTTCTTCGCTGAGCACGGTCGGCAAAGCGGACAGCGGTTTGCGGTTATTGTGGTCAAAGATTTGATAGCGCTAGCTGAGTTTGGCATTAAGCACTGTTTGGATGTCTTCAGAGGAATCAGGGTTTAGCACATACCAATAGCGTTCGCCCATCATAATGAGGCTGCCGGCTTCCAGTTGTGCGGTAGTGGTTTTGACTTGTCCGAAGGCATGGATTTTATCGCTGCCGATATCCTGATAAGAAATGGAAATATCGTCGCTTGTGGCTTCGCTCCAGAGATAGCCGGTTACGCAGCCATTGAGAAGAAAAGCGGCTGATAACATAAAGGGAATAAATGATTTTTTCATGATGTTGTCTTTTAGCTTAAATGAATACCTCATCTTAACATGAAATTAGAGATATACGCTTGAAATTAATAATTTACATGAAGATAAGCGACCGTTATTATCGGAGAATCGGAAAATACTACGGCTTATCCTGCTACTATAGTCGGAGAAGTGGAAATTAATATAAGGCGGCGAGCCGCAGATGGTACAAGAGCGTACGGCAAGGCAGGCCAAGTCCGTAATATTTTTTCAATTCTTCGACTATCTCTCTGTCCTATTTAAGGTTCGCTGTCTTGTATTATTTTTCTGCGTCTTCGATTTAGTCCGGGTAGCGCTTTCTTCATGGTGAGAATATAAATGATGCAGAGAGTGATTGTTCTAAGTCTCGATTAATTCTATAATTATCTTTGTTTGAGTGGTAAAAATGGAGGTTTTGGTGAGTTTTTCGTTGACCGCTTGTGTGCTAACTTTTATAATTCCGACAATAAATGCAAATGCAAAAAACAGTAGTTAAATTACTAGTTACACAAACGGTAATTGCTATCGTTTTGCTAGCGCTGACATGGCTGTCAGCTTATCGTTATCTTGCTCATCCAATATTTTTAGGTACTCTCGTTAGTATTATAACAAGCGCTGCACTGATGCTAGTTATAAGAAAATTGCCGAAGGTGTTGAAGGCAAGAACGTTTTATGCGCTGATGTGGTTATGTGAAATATTAAAATGGTTGATCATTATTATCTTGATGATCATTTTTTTGAAAATGCAAGTAAATGCCTTGGGGTTGGTCATAGGATTTGCGACAACCTATGTAGGCGGTTATTTTATGATGCTTATACTGAAGTGAGGAAATATGGCAGGGGCAGAACATAGCGGTGAAACCGGTGCTGCGGAATTTATCCAACATCATATGACCAATCTTGTGATTGGCGAACCGGGAACTTTTTGGTCTTTACATATTGATACGCTCTTTTTCTCTATTCTTTTAGGTGTGTTGTTTTGTTGGTTTTTTTATAGCATTGCGAAAAAAATGGACAGCGGCGTACCCGGTTTTGCACAAAACTTTGCCGAGATGATTTTTGATTTTGTCGATGGTGCGGTTAAAGATTTTTACGGCAAATCAAGAGCGGATATCGGTTCCTTAGCTTTAACGGTATTCTGTTGGATTTTATTGTGGAACGTGATGGACCTCATTCCTGTCGATTTACTGCCGGCGGCCGCATCTTTGGTCGGAATTCCTTATCTAAAAGTAGTGCCTTCGACAGACGTAAACGCGACCTTTGCCTTATCAATCACTATTGTGGTTTTGACTTATGTGTATGCTTTTAAGGCGAATCATGGCGCGATGGGCTTATTGAAAGCGATGGGTTCTCATCCTTTCGAGGCAGAAGTGTTGTGGAAAAAGGCTCTGTTGTTCCCAATCAATTTTGCGTTAAAAATTGTTGAAGATTTCGCTAAGATTATTTCTTTATCATTACGTTTGTTTGGTAATCTGTTTGCAGGCGAATTAGTCTTTATTTTGATTGCTTTATTACCATTTTTTGTGCAGTTTTTACCGGGCGGTGCTTGGGCTATCTTCCATATCTTGGTAGTTATCCTGCAAGCCTATATTTTTATGATTTTGACAATCGTCTATATGTCGATGGCAGAATCTCACTAATTTTCCATTCATTTCATTTATTCTAGGAGGATACCCATGGGAAATATTGAAGCGTTTATGCATATCCAAGGCTTTTCAGCAATTGCAATTGCCGTTATCTTAGGTTTGGCAGCAATCGCAACAGGGATTGGATTTGCTATTTTGGGCGGCAAATATATTGAAAGCAGTGCTCGTCAACCTGAAATGATGAACCCATTGCAAACCAAATTCTTCATTATTGCCGGCTTATTAGATGCGATTGCGATGATTAGTGTGGTAATTGCATTGATTATGGTATTTGCTAATCCATTGCTTGGTGGAATTCAACCGTAATTTGACATATCAACCAAAGGTGCAATCCTATGGATATTAATCTGACCCTAATTGGCCAGGTAGGCACTTTCCTAGTATTTTGGTGGTTCGTGCATAAAGTCATTTGGCCAATTTTTGCCAAAGTAGCCGCTGAACGTCAGCAAAAAATCGCTGAAGGTTTGAGTTTGGCAGATAGTGCACGTCACAAAATGCAAAGTGCGCAGCAAGAATCTGCAGATTTGCTTGAGCAAACGAAAGCGCAAGCAAATGAAATTCTTGGTCGCGCACAAAAGCAAGCAAATGAAATCGTTGATGCTGCTCGTGAAGAAGCAAAAAAAGTGGGTGATTTAGAATTAAATCAAGCACGTGCTCAAATTCAGCAAGAGAAAAATCAAGTATCACGCGAATTGCAATCAAAGCTTTCGGCTTTGGTTATAGAAGGTGCGGAAAAAGTCATTGGGCGTGAAGTAAATGCAAAAGATCATGAACGACTTTTGCAAGAATTAGCTGAGAAATTCTAATATGTCTCAATCTGAAACTATTGCAAGACCTTATGCTAAAGCCGCCTATCAACAGGCTTTAGCAAACGAATCTTTAGGAAAGTGGCAGGAATTTTTGCAGATTTCTGCATCATTTGCCAAAAATGAAGCAATTATTTCTCGATTAACCGTACCGGGTTTTTTTTCTCAATGGCAAATCTGGCTTAATGAAAGCTTGGAGAAGAATCGCGGCGAAGTCATGCGAAAAGAGGAAGAAAATTTCTTGAATATTTTACAAGAAAATAATCGTCTTTCTGTTTTGCCCGAAATTGCTGAGCAATTTACATTACAAATGCATCAAGCTGATGGTGTGTGCGAGGCTAAAGTTTATAGCGCTAAAGCCTTAGAGCCGCAACAAAAGGCTAGCATTGTAGAAATGCTAGAAAAAAAATTGGGTAAAAAAGTGCTGCTTGAGGTAATTGAGCAAGCTGATTTACTTGCTGGTGTCAGAATTGAGTATGATGGTTTGGTATTAGATCAGTCGACCAAAGGGCGGATTGAACAATTTGCCCAAAAGCTAGAAGATTTGAGGAATTAAAATGCAGTTAAATGCCGCAGAAATTAGTGATTTTATTAAAAGTAAAATTGCTGATTATGATAGTAAAGTAAAAAGCAGCGCAGAAGGGACGATTATTAGCGTTTCTGATGGTATTGTGCGTATTCAAGGGTTGCAACAAGTTATGCTGGGCGAGATGATTGCTTTGCCCGGCGGAGAATATGCGCTTGCTTTAAACCTTGAGCGTGATAGTGTCGGGGCAGTAGTATTAGGCGAATATACTGCTTTGCGTGAAGGCGATAAGGTTAAATGTACGGGTAAAATCTTAGAAGTGCCGGTCGGTCGGGAATTGCTGGGTCGTGTTGTGAACGCGCTTGGCGAGGCTATTGATGGTAAAGGTGAGATTAAAACCGCACAAAGTTCTCCTATCGAAAAAATTGCTCCCGGCGTTATAGAGCGCCAATCTGTTGATCAGCCTTTGCCTACGGGATTAAAATCGATTGACGCAATGGTGCCGGTTGGTCGCGGGCAGCGCGAATTAATTATCGGCGATCGTCAAACAGGTAAAACGGCGATTGCAGTAGATGCAATTATTAATCAAAAAACAACGGGCGTGAAATGCGTATATGTGGCAATCGGTCAGAAAGCCTCATCAATAGCCGCAGTTGTGCGTAAATTAGAAGAGCACGATGCACTCAAGCATACTATCATTGTGGCAGCTTCGGCTTCTGATTCAGCGGCGATGCAATATATTGCGGCTTATGCAGGCTGTGCAATGGGCGAATATTTCCGCGATCGTGGCGAAGATGCATTGATCGTATATGATGATTTAACTAAGCAGGCATGGGCGTATCGTCAAGTTTCTCTGCTTTTACGCCGTCCCCCCGGTCGTGAAGCTTATCCTGGTGATGTTTTCTATTTGCACTCACGTTTGCTTGAACGCGCTTCTCGTATTAATGCCAAAGAAGTCGAGCGTTTAACTAATGGAGAAGTCAAAGGTAAGACAGGTTCTTTAACCGCTTTGCCGATTATTGAAACACAAGCGGGCGACGTTTCTGCATTCGTGCCTACTAACGTTATTTCCATTACAGACGGTCAAATTTTCTTAGAAACAGATTTATTTAATGCGGGGATTCGTCCTGCAATTAATGCCGGCTTATCTGTTTCTCGTGTCGGCGGTGCTGCGCAGACTAAGATTATTAAAAAATTAGGCGGCGGCGTTCGTTTGGCTTTAGCTCAATATCGTGAATTGGCTGCTTTTGCCCAATTTGCTTCCGATCTTGATGAAGCAACGCGTAAACAGCTTGAACATGGTCAACGTGTTACCGAATTGATGAAGCAAAAGCAATATTCTCCGTTAAATACAGCGGAAATGGGTATTTCATTATTTGCTGCGGATAAAGGTTATTTAGATACTGTTCCAGTTGAAAAAATCATTCAATATGAAGCGGCGATGTTGGCATATATGCGTAGCGAACATAAAGCATTATTAGATCGTATTAATGAAAAAGGCGATTATAATGATGAAATTGAAACAGCAATTCGCACTGCATTAGATGAGTTCAAAGAAAAAGGTACTTGGTAAGGAATCGTAATGTCTAATGCCAAAGAAATACGCGGTCAGATTAAAAGCATAAAGAATACGCAGAAAATTACGCGTGCCATGGAAATGGTAGCTGCTTCAAAGATTCGCCGTGTGCAAGATCAAATGCGAGTAGGAAGACCTTATGCTGAGAATATTCTGCGTGTGATTGCGCATTTGGTAAAGGCGAGTACTGCTAAACAGCATCTTTTTTTAACTGGTCATGAAAAAGAAGCGATTGAGAAAGTTGGGTATATCTTGATTAGTACTGATCGCGGTTTATGCGGCGGTTTAAATATTAATTTATTTAAAACTTTTTTACAGCATATTCGTGATCAAAGAGCACAAGGACGTAAAGTTGTTGCTTCTGTCTTTGGCAGAAAGGGTGTCAGCTTTTTAAGTCGGGTCAATATTCCTATAATTTCAGCTGTAGAAAATTATCCGGAAGCTCCGGAAATTCAGGATTTGATTGGTGCAGTCCATCCAATGATAGAAGCTTTTGAACGCGGCGAAATTCAGCAAATTTATATTGTTGGCAACACCTTTATCAATGCAATGGTACAAAAACCGACTATTGAACGGCTTTTGCCGGCAAATATCGCACATGGAGATGGTAAGACTGCCAGCCATTCTTGGGATTATGTATATGATTCTTCTCCAGATGAATTACTTGAGCGCTTGATGAAGCGTTATTTGGAAAGCATTGTCAGACAAGCGATGCTTGAAAATATCGCATCTGAAATGTCGGCACGCATGATCGCAATGAAAAATGCTTCTGATAATGCCGGTTCATTGATTAATGAATTGCAGCTGAAATATAACAAAGCTCGCCAAGCGGCGATTACCCAAGAATTAACAGAAATTGTTGCCGGCGCTGATGCCGTCTAATGAATTAGGAGAGTTTTTATGAGTACGGGCAAAATTGTACAGATTATTGGCGCGGTAGTTGATATTGAGTTTCCAATTGATGAAATCCCAAATATCAATGATGCGTTAATCGGTGAAGAGAATGGGATTACTTTTGAAGTGCAGCAGCAGCTTGGCGATGGCATTGTGCGTACCATTGCAATGGGGGCTTCAGATGGTTTGGTTCGCGGTATGTCGGTTAAAAACACCGGTAAAGCGATTCAAGTACCGGTAGGTAAGGCGACTTTAGGTCGTATCATGAATGTGTTGGGCGAGCCGATTGATCATCAAGGAGAGATTGAAGCGGAAGCCAAATGGGGTATTCACCGCGCAGCGCCTGCTTATGATGAATTATCAAGCTCTACCGAGCTATTAGAAACCGGTATTAAAGTTATTGATTTGCTTTGTCCTTTTGCAAAAGGCGGTAAGGTCGGTTTATTTGGCGGCGCGGGCGTCGGCAAAACCGTTAATATGATGGAGCTTATCCGTAATATTGCGATTGAGCATAGCGGTTATTCCGTTTTTGCCGGTGTCGGCGAACGTACTCGCGAGGGTAATGACTTCTACTATGAAATGAAAGAGTCTAACGTATTAGACAAAGTATCTCTTGTTTATGGACAGATGAACGAGCCGGCGGGTAACCGTTTCCGTGTCGCTTTAACAGGCTTAACCATGGCGGAATATTTCCGTGAAGAAGGGCGTGATGTTCTGTTCTTTGTGGATAATATTTATCGTTATACCTTGGCGGGTACGGAAGTATCGGCACTCTTAGGTCGTATGCCTTCTGCAGTAGGTTATCAGCCGACTTTGGCGGAAGAAATGGGCAAGCTGCAAGAACGGATTACTTCTACCAAAAAAGGGTCGATTACTTCGATTCAAGCGGTATATGTACCGGCAGATGACTTGACTGACCCTTCTCCTGCGACAACTTTTGCTCACTTAGATTCAACGGTAGTACTTTCGCGCCAAATCGCCGAGTTGGGGATTTATCCGGCGGTAGATCCTTTGGATTCTACTTCGCGTCAATTAGATCCTTTGATTATTGGCGAGGAACATTATTCGGTTGCACGTCGCGTGCAAGGCGTGTTGCAGCGTTATAAAGAATTGCGCGATATTATTGCGATTTTAGGTATGGATGAGTTGTCTGAGGAAGACAAGCAAATCGTTACCCGTGCACGTAAAATCCAACGTTTCTTATCACAACCTTTCTTCGTTGCGGAAGTCTTTACAGGTTCTCCGGGCAAATATGTGTCTTTAAAAGATACGATTGCCGGTTTTAAAGGAATTGTTGAAGGCGAATATGACCACTTGCCTGAGCAGGCATTTTACATGGTCGGTTCCATTGATGAAGCAGTGGCAAAAGCCGAAAAAATGAAAGCCCAAGCCTAAGGAGGCAGCATGGCGAATGCTTTTCGTGTAAGTGTAGTGAGTCAAGACCGTTCTCTTTATGAGGGAATGGTACAGCAAATTGCCGTTACTGCCGCTTCTGGAGAGTTGGGTATTTTGGCTGGACACACGCCATTGATGGCAAGTTTAAAGCCCGGTCAAGTGCGTTTGACTTTAGAATCAGGAGCAGAAGAGGTTATCTATATTTCAGGCGGATTTTTAGAGGTTCAAGCGCAGCAGACGATTATATTAGCGGATAGTGCTGAGCGTGCCGCTGAATTAGACGAAGCCAAAGTACGGGCAGCAAAAGAACGAGCGGAAGCAAGGATGCACGGCTTGCAAGCAGACGATAAAGACGGCAAACATCTGCATACTGAGTTGGCGCAATTAACCGCACAGTTATCAGCCATTCGTCGCGCACGCAGGTAAGTGCTGTATTTTTTAAGCCGACCTTGTGTCGGCTTTTTATTTTAACCTGAGTTCGGGATAAGCCACCTCTATTTAGCAGCCGCCAAAGCATTCTTCCTAAACATCTGCGGCTTATACGCAAACAAGCAATATGCCGTTAATCCAGAAATCAGATTCAACAAAAATTCCTTCTCTGAACGATGGCGAGTATGTTCAATTTGGCATAGATTCTTTAACTGATCAAAAATCGTTTCAACAACACATCTTTGTTTTAACAACCTTTTTTGTTCAGGACTTTGGGGCGGGGATTTCATATTCTTTTTCTTGCCTGTCAGTAAAGTGATGTTGTAT